>CAZWXI010000017.1:0-34033 GCA_964637845.1 uncultured Hyphomicrobiales bacterium
GTTCTACCCGATGTGACGAAACTCCTTTGAGCTCTGCAATACCTTTGTCCACAATCAAGGCACAATGTTCACTATCTACGCCTTCAAGCGGTATTAGAATTTCATTGTTATTTGTTGCCATACCTTTTAATTTTTATTCTGCACAAAGGTCGCAACATTACATTTTAAACCTGTTACCAGATTTTGGATAGTATTTGTAATATTTACACTTCGTCTAATGGTTTGCGTTTATTCTCTTTAATGTCTTTGAAATGAGTGGGGGTGAGTCCGGTAACTTTTTTAAATTGATTGCTTAGGTAGCCAACGCTCGAATAGTTCATTTGATGTGCAATTTCGCTCAATGATAATTCGTCATATACCAAGAGTTCTTTTACTTTTTCAATCTTTTGGGCAATAAAAAACTTCTCAATAGTTGTTCCTTCAACTTTAGAAAAGAGATTAGATAAATAGGTGTAATCGTGATGTAAGTGGCTGCTTAATAAGTCTGATAAATTTGCTTTTAGTTCGCTGTTTTGATGGTGTACTAATTCAATAATCAATGATTTTATTTGCCCTATCAGTCGGCTTTTCTTGTCGTCAATCAGTTCAAAACCGAAAGTTTGTAAATGACTATTGATAGTTGCTTTTTCATCATTATTAATTTCTCCTTCTAGTTCAACTTCACCTAATGTCAAACTAGTTGGTTTGAATCCAATTCGATCCAATTCATTTTTCACTACTAATATGCAGCGATTACAAACCATATTTTTGATATATATTTTCATAGGATTATCTGTCTTTGGTGTGTGGGCAAAAAATGGCTCTTTGGATTTTGCCAGTATGTCGGCTTGTGCGGTTGGGGCAAAAGCCAATGTGCCATTTGCGCGGTGGCAAATTGAATTAAAAAAATGTGCGGTGGGAAAAATAAAAAATACAGAAGCGAAGGCAATGAGTGTCGGCTTACTCGTTGTCCGTTTGTTATATGGTCTGTATGTCTTTGGTCACCTGTCAAAATGGTTTACTTTTTCTGTTTTTCTGCCCGTAACTTTCTGTCGGGTCGTTGTCTTTTTACACTTGCACCCAACACCCAAATATACGCAATTACATCAACATTATTGCGTAAAATACTAACTTTAATACAATTACGCACATTTACATCAAGCCCCACATACCCGTTTGCATAAATACAATATACTCAGCCCTCTGCTACCAAGTCTCCGGAGCCTTCAAAAACTCATCTATCGCTTTAGCGGCAGTTCTGCCGGCCCCCATCGCAAGAATCACCGTAGCACCCCCCGTAACGATATCACCACCCGCAAATATACCCTTCATATTCGTCTTCATGTTCGATTCATCCACAAGAATATTCCCCCACTTATTAACAATCAGCTCAGGCGTAGTCTGACTAATTATCGGATTTGAACCATTACCGATTGCAATCACCACCGCATCAACGGCAATCACCTCGACAGCCCCCTCAATCGGCACTGGACGCCTCCGCCCCGAACTATCAGGCTCGCCAAGCTCCATCTTTTGCACCTTCATCGCACGCAAAATACCCTCCCCATCACCAATTAACTCAAGAGGCGCCACAAGAAACATAAACTCCACACCCTCCTCGCGAGCATGCTTAATTTCCTCAATACGAGCAGGCATCTCCCTTTCGGTACGACGATAACAAATCATCGCCCGCTTCGCACCAAGACGCTTTGCCGTACGCACAGCATCCAAGGCAGTATTGCCCCCGCCAAACACAGCCACATTCGTATCCTTAAGCTCGTATATCGGAGTCACATAATTCGGGAAATCATACGCCTTCATCAAATTAACTCGCGTCAAAAACTCATTCGACGAGTAAACACCATTCAGATGCTCACCCGGAACATTCAAAAAATACGGCAAACCCGCCCCCACACCAATAAATATTGCATCGAAACGAGATTGCAACTCCTCAATCGTTTCCGTCAAACCAATCACATAATTCGTTACAAACTCCACACCCAATTCCTGCAAAGCCGCCACCTCCGCACGCACAATCTCCTTCGGCAAACGAAACTCAGGAATACCATAAACAAGCACGCCACCGATTTCATGAAGCGCCTCGAATACCGTCACGTCATGCCCCATCTGTATCAAATCACCCGCACAACTCAATCCCGCAGGACCACCACCCACAACAGCAACTTTCCTACCCGTCTTTTCACGAACGCGCGCATCCCTCAAAGTAGAATGATTACGCTGCCAATCCGCCGCAAACCTCTCGAGATAGCCTATCGCAACAGGCTTACCCTTCTTAGCAAGTACACACACAGCCTCGCACTGCTCCTCCTGCGGACAAACCCTCCCACAAACAGCCGGCAAAGCATTGTCTTCCTTCAAAATTTCAGCCGCCTCATCAAAACGCCCTTCCGCAATCATCTTTATAAAATCAGGAATTTTCACCGAAACGGGACAACCATCAATACATACAGGATTTTTACAACGTATACACCTTTCGGCTTCTTCCATCGCTATTTCTATCGTATAACCGAGATTTACTTCCTCGAAATTTTTAGCTCTTTCGTGAGGATCCTGCTCCGGCATATCATGCCTGGGGATTTGCATCCTCTCTTTAGTTTTTAATTCAGCCATTTATACCAACTCCGCAGTTTTTCTAACTTTCAGCTCTTCTTCATAAACAACGTCAATATTACAAACATGAGCCTCCAAAGCAACTTGCTCCTGTATCCCATAAGTACGATTACGCTGTTGCAGTATCTTGAAATCCACAAAATGCGCATCGAACTCCGGACCATCAACACATACGAAGACCTGCTTGCCAGCAACATAAGCACGACAACCACCGCACATCCCCGTACCATCAACCATCACAGGATTTAAACTCACAACCGTCTTAATTCCATGCGGACGAGTAACTTCCGCCACTGCCGACATCATCGCTATCGGACCAATCGCAAGCACGAAATCTATTTTCTCCCCCTGCACGAGCAATTCCTCCAACTTCTGAGTCACAAAACCATGAAAACCGTACGAACCATCATCAGTACACGGATAAACCACATCCGAAACCGCCTCAAGCTCCTTTTCAAGAATAATATGCCGCCAACTCCTGCCCCCGATAATGCTGATTACCCGGTTGCCCGCCTCCTTCAATGCCTTTGCCGTTGGATAAGCAATCGCCGTACCCACACCCCCACCGATACTCACCGCAGTTCCGAAATTCTCAATATGCGACGCCTTACCCAATGGACCAACAAGGTCGAGCACATAATCGCCCGCTTCGAGCGTATTTAGATGCCTTGTAGTCGCCCCTATCCCCTGCACGATAAGCGTAATTGCCCCCTCGCCGAGGTCAGAACCCGCAATAGTCAAAGGAATTCGCTCGCCGTTCTGAGTTACACGCAAAATTATAAATTGCCCAGCTTTCTGCTTTTCTGCTATTTTCGGCGCCTCAATTTTGAATTGCTTAATATCGGGCCCGATGAACTTTGCTTCGATTATTTTGTTCATGTTTTTACTATGAATGTTACTGTAATTCATTAAACTATACTAAATTACGAAAAAAAATTTTAATAACAATACACAGTACTACCTTTTCAGATTATGACACAAATCTAAGCACCCTCCTACGATTATGACAAAATATTCACAAAAAAATCGACAGGTATGACTCCCCACCGATTTCCCAAAATAAACTACTCCCGCCTAATCTAATCAGCCAAAACAACTCTTCCCGTCAAAATTAGCTCCCCCGCTGAGACCACCACATTATAAACACCCGAAGCAATACCCTGCGAAGGAAGCGTATATCTATAATTCCCCTCTTCAAGAAATCCCATGCTAAACTCAAGCACAACCCTGCCCAATTCGTCAAAGAGCCATATGCCCACACTCGAAGAACGAGCCACCTCAAACTCCACTCCGATCCCCGCACCCGCATAAACTGGATTCGGCAACAAAACCAATCCCGGCGCCCCTGCCAATTCAGTACGAATAGACGTCATCCCCGGAACCAAACGATAAAGCACTTCCGAACGGTCAATTACAACAGAATCCGGAACAAACCCAATTTCAACATCAAATTCATGCCTCCTCTTGTCGTGAAGATAAAAGTACTTTTCGACGATTTTTTCATCTTTGTAAAACAACAACGGCACCCGCGAAATATAAACATCCGGAACACTATTCGCCTCATGAACTTGCGAAATATTAAACCTAAGATTGTAACTCCCGCCATCTATCGGACTTACGTCATAATCAACTCTATACGTGGGATGCCCGGGCGAATAAACCCAATCCCTGAAAAATTCACCAATAAAAGCCTCCTCATCAGGAAAATACTTCACCAACGCATCCTCGAAATTTTTCGTCGTCACAGCACCAAAATAATTTTCAGCCATGAAATCCCGCAAAAAAGCAAAAAAATGCTCACGCCCAAAATAATAATGCAACATATTGTAAATAAAAGCCGATTTAGAATAAGATACACGCGAATGAATAAATACCGAATCCGACGCAATCCCCCAAACAGGTACACGCCAAGACGCCGGATGATTCAAATAATGCCTTGCGTGATTACTGATTAGAAACCTGTATTGAGAGCTATCCTTATGCCTGTACTCATACCAAAGAGCCTCGCACCACGATGCACCCCCCTCATTTATCCATATATCCTGCCATGTAGCACAAGTAATCATATTACCAATCCACTGATGAGCCACCTCATGAGCAAGACCAATCTCACCGTAACCTCGCAACCACTGCCGATTTATCGTCACCATGTTCGGATGCTCCATACCCCCGTACCATACCGGCTCGATAGCAACTATACCATAACTCTCATACGGAAACTCTCCAAAATACCCAGAAAATAGCGACAGCATTGCCGGATTTAAACTCAACGACCGCTTCGCATCATGAAGACTACCCTTCGTGAAATCACCATCATAATCACTCTGCCATACATAATAATTTATCGGCACCCGTTGCAAACTGTCACTCACACGAATATACTCATCCGAAAAATGCTTATAAACCGAAGCAACCGCTACCATCAGATAAGTCGAAATCGGCTCATGACTACTGTAATAATACGTCTTATATTCCGCATGCTCCGAATACAAAACCGAATCAATCCGCCCATTAGCCAATGCAGTATATTCGTACGGAACCCTTATCGCTATACTACTCAATGCCTTATCGTGCGGGTGGTCATTACACGGCATCCAATATCGCGACACCTCAGGCTGACCAAATGTATATGCAATATTCTCCTCTATATTGTGCTTCCTACCAAACACCTCATATTCACCCTTTTGATAAACATTGAAACCCCAATTATAATTCCTTGCCACACTATAATAAATTTGAACAACAGCCACATTACCAATATTTCCCACTTCAATCAACTTTACGCTCAGCTTCCCCCCAGCATAAGTAAAATCAAGAGAAGAACCCTTGCCATCCATGACAGAATCTATCTTCATATCAACGGCATCAAACTCAACCGAAGAAACATCATTTGAGTCAAATTCAATCTGTACCGTCTGAATCCCCCAAAAAATTGCATTCTCCGGGCCACCGTGAAGCAACGTTTCATACCAATCAAGATATAAATCATACCTCACAACATTGTAATTCCGCCTCAGAGGCTCGCCTTTTGCCTGAAACAAACCATAATTGTGATACTTCCTGCACAACTCATGCGAAACACATATATGCTTGCCATAATCATCGGGCAACAAAAACCCCGGGACCTGAGAAAACAAATCCGGCGATATTAAAGAAAATACCGCCGCCAATACCAAAACCCTAATATTATTCTTCATCTCTAAATCCAATCAAATATCTCTATTAATCTTTCTTACCCATAACTTCTAACAACTTCTTGAATTCTTCCAACTTATCGACTGAAACATTCTTAGCATTCTCCATAAACGGCGTCAGCAAATCAATCGGTACAGGAAAAATAATCGTAGAGTTCTTTTCCGTTGCCACATCTGCCAAAGTCTGCAAAAAACGCAACTGCAAAGCGACCGGAAACTGCATAATCTGCTGAGCCGCTTCGGCAAGCCTCTTTGACGCTTGGAATTCACCGTCAGCATTGATAACCTTCGCACGACGCTCACGCTCTGCCTGAGCCTGCTTCGCCATAGCCCTCTGCATTTCTATCGGCAAATCAATTTGCTTTACTTCCACCGACGCAACCTTAATCCCCCACGGCTCGGTATGCTCGTCAATTATTTGCTGCAAACGAATGTTAATCCGCTCACGCTCCGACAAAATCTCGTCCAAATCCGACTGCCCCAAAATACTACGCAAAGTAGTCTGAGCAATTTGATTTGTCGCATAAAGATAATTCTCCACATCAACTATTGCCTTATCCGGATAAATCACACGGAAATACAGCACCGCATTTACCTTGATAGATACGTTGTCCTTCGTAATCACATCTTGAGGCTCCACATCCATAGTAATCGTCCGCAAAGAAACCTTTACCATCTTATCAATAAAAGGAATCAAAATAATTAGCCCAGGACCTTTGTAGCCAATTAAACGACCCAAGCGAAAAATCACAGCACGCTCGTATTCACGCACCACTTTAATCGCCGAAACAAGCACTAAAAGCACCAATACAATCAGAATAGGAAGCAAGTCGAATTCCATAATAAACTCCTTAGATATTGTCAAAAAAAGTTCCGAAAATTACACCTTTTCTCCCACAAAAACAAATTATTTTGCATATCCCGTCATCTCAACATACCCCAAACCCGAAATTTTCTTCCCAAAGTAAGCCCCAGATACCCTCACACTACCCTCGTAATACCGGACAAGCAACCTCAACTCCTGCTCGCTCACCCTCGTTTCAATCGTCAAGTCTAACCCATGCTTTTCACTCATCAAACTCCAAGCAGACGGATAGCTTACACCGTCATTGGCAGTCCAATTTTTAAGCACCTCGAACCGTACATCATCCGAACTCACGTAAACCCCTTTCCCGTCTGGCCTTACGAGCGTACCTTTCCCGAAATTCAAGGTCCCATCGTAATTTCTCAACATAAAATACATCAAATCATAACCATTATCCAACTGCATCGAAAACCAATCCCAACCCACCTGAGAGCTATCCAAAGCACTCGTACTCCATTCACGATCGAACCACGACAAACCCTCTACATAGAAACGCCTCCCCCCAACCGTTATTTCCCCCATCGTCACAAGACGCGTAAAAGAATAATAATATGACGCATTCCCCGCAGCATTACTCTTTCGACTCAAGCCATTTTCACCATGCTTAACCAAATTTTTACTCGGAGTAAGTCGCAAATCAATCGAATACCCATCTGCCACAGCTTGAACACGAAAATCCGGCAACTCAAAATCGCCACTCGAATAATCCGACGTAATACTCCAATTCTCGACATGTACTTTCAGCGGCAAAAGCTCCGCCCCCGCAAGACCATCCACCCCACGAGCATATTTGTCGCTATAATAAAATTTTCCATTTTTCACGTCAGTCAAAGCAAAATGAGCAAAATACAACTGCTTTGCCGCCATACCCGCATTCTTTCGCAAAGAATCACCCGAAAACGCATTGCGGAAAATCGTAAACTGATAACCGAAATGCCCCCCCTTACCATCGCTCAGATTTCCCGTAAAGTACCACCACTCAACCTTGTATTCATCGTGCGAGCCGTAGTCCTCAGGAAAAGAAAAGTCCCTTATTTCGAGAGCTTCCTCGAAATCTCCAACTCCCCCGCTCATCGCCTCAGTAATCGAAATTGCGCCCATTGCACGCACATTATCCGGCTCCTTACGGGCTACCATAAGCAACACAAGCACCACCAAAGCCACAAACACCACCAAAGTACCCGTACGAAAAAACAAGCTCTTCATCATTCCTCTCTCAATGCCTCCGCAACTGAGATTTTCGACAATTTGTACGCAGGATAAAACCCCGCTAAAATTGACGCTAACAGCGATACCACAAAACCCTGCACAATATATTCAGGCACCAACTCAAAATTCACCGACCACCCGAATGAACGCTTATTTACAAACCTTACAAGAATATACGCCAAAACATTCCCCAACGGTAACGCCGCAACTGCCGCTACAAAGCCCATCACCCCAGTCTGCAAAATCACCAACTTCCGCAATTGCCCCGGCAACATACCCATTGAACGCAATACACCAAACTCCTTCCCACGCTCCAACTGCAATGCCATCAAAGCCGACAAAATACCCACAAATGCCACAGATATTGCAAGCAACTGCAACACATTCGTTATGACAAAAGTCCGGTCAAAGACCTCTATCGAACCTTCAACCAATTTCCTATTCGAGCGCAGCAAAAACCGAATATCTTCGCCCGCCGCAATTCTCATCTTCTCTTCCAGCGCGTCCAAATCCACTCCCGGTGCCGCAAATACGGCAACACCCGAAAGCATCTCATCATCGAAATGCTTCAAATACGTATTCATGCTCATCATCAACAAACCGATATCCGAACTGTAATCATAATACAAGCCATCCAAAGTAAACACAACTCTACCCCTGTCCGTCGGTAAACTCAGCGTATCGCCCGTTTTTACTTTATTCTTATACGCAAACGATTCGCTCATGATGAGCGAATTCTCGTTCTGAAACTTCTCCCATAGCTTATCCATCGAAATATTTCCCTTCGTCTTGAACTGCTCACCCTCGAAAGACTGCACCTGAGCCGCCAGAATATGATATATATTACCCCGGTCGTTAATCTGATACTCGCGGTATAAATTCATCGCCGCCACCTCCTCCAAATCCATTATTCGCTCAGCAATACCACGCGAGAACACACCATCGTTGAACCTCGATACATTCGTCGGTACAGAGCCATAAATATCCGCTTTCAAACGGAACTCCAGCCAATCCTCCACTGTATTGCGGAAACTTTGCACCATCGTCCCTATCCCAATCGCCGCTGATACCGCCACACACAGAGCCGCAACAGCTATCGTCGTCCTGCTCAACTGCGTCACAATGCTCCGCACTGCCATCGAACCCAAAGTGCCGAAAATCTTGGATAAAAGCGGTTTGAGCAAATTCGACATCCAAAGAATAATCTGCGGTATGAGCAAACTGAACCCTACAATCACAGGCACAACACCAAGATATGTCAAATATATACTGTCAGTCTCAATCAAAAGCGTCGCCAAACCCACAATAAACACGACACCCCCCGCAATATTGAACCCCGGGAGCTTCTCCATGATTTTCGTCTCATGCTTCGACCTCATAAGAACCATACCCGCCGGAACTTTCCCCGCTTCGTAAGCAGGTCGGAGCGCCGCAAACAGCGTTGCCGCCAATCCCAACACCATCCCTTTCAGCAAACTTCCCGCCGAAATACTCACCGATTGCACCTGCAACACAAAATACATATCATTTATCACTTTGGCAACAAGCGACGTCATGAACTCCCCCAACTTCACGCCAAGCAAGAGCCCAAAAAAAGTCCCAAACAACCCTATTATCAACGCTTCTCGCAACACCAAAAAATATATCTCCCGCCCCGTAACCCCAAGAGAACGCATCAAACCAATATTCTTACGCCTGCGAACAACCGCGAAAGTCATAGTATTATATATCAAAAATATTCCTACAATCAACGCCAGCAAACTCATCGCCGTAAGATTAATTCTAAACGATTCCGTCATCTCCGAGCCAGCTTTTGAGCGTACTATCGTCGGATTTATACTTGCATGTTCCGGCAAATATTTCTGCAAAAACTCTAATTCCCCCGCCTCATTTTCCTCCGAAACCAAAAGGTCAATCCTTGACAGCATACTTCCCATGCCCAACAAATGCTGCACTGTCGAAATATCGGCAAAAATGAAATCCCTCAAATCATACGAATCCTCGCCGGTTTCAATTACTCCTATAACAAGCATCTCAAAGATTCTGCCGTCACTCTCTGCAATAATCGTATCCCCACTCCTTTTACCCATTTGCACAGAAAGCTCACTCGGAAGCACGACCCCATTTTCGCTCAGGAGAAACTCCGCTAAACCGACGTCGAAAGACAAATTATTTATATCTATATAGTTACGAAAACTCTGCTCCGCAAAAGGGTCAAGCCCCAAAAATGTTATCACCCGATTATCCTCTTCGGGCAACCTTACAAATTTTTCGACAACCGGCGCCGCCTTCTGGAAGCCAAGCTCCGTTTTCAGCACCTTATAAACCGAATCATCCAACCCGTTCGGACCACCCGAAATATAATGCGTAGCATTACCCGCAACACTCCGCATCGAAAGCCTAAAAGACTCATAAGCACTTTCATTCGCCAAGTCTATCGCAACCACAACGCCGACGCCGAGAGCCACTCCAAGTACCGACAAAGCCAACTGCACAGGATTTTTCTGATAATAACGCATCGAAGACAGATTCAACGTAAAACCCATCAGAAGCCGCCCCCGCTCAATTCCACAAAACTCCCGTTCTCTACCGACAAAACACTGTCCGCCAATCCAATCAGCTCGCGGCTATGAGTCGCCAGCACCATCGTTTTACGCTTCTTCCGCACCAATTTATCCAACAGCTCAATAATACCCGCACCCGTTTCCTTATCAAGATTACCCGTCGGCTCATCAGCTAAAACTATCTCCGGCTCGTGAATCAAAGCCCTCGCTATCGCAACCCGCTGTTGCTCGCCTCCCGAAAGCATATCAGGATATTTTTTTCCCTTTCCTCCGAGTTCAACGTCTTCGAGCATCGCCTCAGCCCTCAGAACATCCTCCTTGTCGATTTTTCGTTTCAATTCCAGCGGGAGCAAAAGATTTTCAAGCAAAGTCAGCGTCGGGAGCAAATTAAAAAACTGAAAGATAAAACCGATATTATTCCTCCGGAAGAGCGTCCTATCATGCTCGCTCAACGCCGTGATATTCTTCCCGTTTATAATTATACTCCCTCCATCCGGCACATCAATCCCCGAAATCAAATTAAGCAACGTTGACTTCCCACTGCCGCTTCTGCCGAAGATTACCGTAATTTTCTCCCACCCTAACTCATAATTCAACTTATTGAACACCACATGCCGGCCCGTCCCCTCATCGTAACTCTTACTTAAATCAACTAATTTTATAGAATTATTCATTTTCTTCCATATAAATAAATGTAAACGTATAATCAAAAAAAACACATAAACACATCCAAGAATATTCCGTTAACAATAAATTAACCCTTCCTTCGTTTACATCCACGTACCGTTGGAGGTGCTGTATCAAAATAGATACGGCTGAGAGAGTCTCCTTGAACCTGATCCGGATAATACCGGCGTAGGGAAACGGCTTGCATAGAAACAGCCACAATCAAGCCTCTCAATCTCAACGGGGAACTCGTTTATTAACAAATTTGGAGTTTTCCATGAGAAAGATTTTTCTTACAATTATGATGCTCACAGCATCAAGCTCATCGCTCGCGCATTCCGAAGAAATGAATGCCGATACCGCCCGGCTATACCAACTGCCCGGGCTAACCGTCACAAGTACACGTGCGATTGAACGCGAATCACCCGTACCGTTTGCGGAAATCAACCGGGCGGAAATTTCACGGAGCAATCCCGCAAACGATTTACCCAAACTACTCGGCGAAACGCCTTCCGTTTTGTTTTTCTCCTAAAACGGAAACTTCATCGGCTATACTAATCTCTCACTACGCGGGTTCGACCAACGCCGTATCTCAATCCTTATCAACGGCATCCCACAAAACGACCCCGAAGACCACAACTTCTACTGGATAAACATGTCCGATTTAGCCTCCGGACTCGAAAATATACAAATACAGCGGGGTGCAGGGCTTTCGAATTACGGACCTGCCGCTATCGGAGGCTCAATACTCCTCACAACGCGAAACTTCGCCCGTGAGCACAGCATAGAACTATCCACGGGCATCGGCTACCAAGAAAGCCTATCGCCAATACACCCCGCTGGACAATACGGCTCTCGCTTCGGCATCTCTGCAACAAGCGGCATCATTGACAACAAATACGCCCTATACGCACGACTCAACCGCATCAATTCTTTCGGCTACCGTGCACAATCTTGGGCTTACCTCAATTCCTACCAATTTGGAATTGCACGATTTGACGACAACTTCACAACACAACTAAACATCATCGGCGGATGGCAAAACGACGGACTGGCTTACACTGGACTACCCAAACAATACATAAAAGACCCCATTAAACGACGCTCTAACTATAACTATTGGGAATATGACAACACCGGCGAAAACATCGCTTGGACAAACCAACGCCGCCCACAAGAAGTCGAGGACTTCTCCCAACCGCAAATCGAATTACTCAACGACTGGCAAATTTCCGAAAAGCTCCATCTCAAATCTGCATTATTCTACAAAATAGGCGAAGGCTTTTTCGATTACGACGGCACAGGATGGACCGACGCTGAATCCTTCCGCTTGAACGCCGAAAACGGATACCCCACTGCCCCGGACCCCCTCAACCCCATCATCCGCGCATTTGTCGGCAATCGCTATGGCGGATGGATACCACATATCCAATACAACCACGCGGGCGGCGTCCTGACTGCGGGATTTGAAATTCGCTCACATCGCTCAGAGCATTGGGGCAAAATCAATTACGCCCTCAGACTACCCGAAAATTTCGACCCCGACTTTAAATTTTATTCCTACAACGGTGTTCGCGATATTCTCTCACTTTTCGCAAACGAGAAATTGTCATTAACAGAAAAAATGACGCTAAATCTCGATGCACAAATCGTTTACCACCTCTATGCTATCGAAAACGAAAGAGCCGGCAACGTTTACACCAACTACACCACAAGCGACGGAAATATAATAACTAACGGCGAGCGAATATTCGAAGTCGATTATTTATTTTTTAATCCACGTATCGGCTTAAATTACAATCTCACTCATGAAGCAAACGCATACATTTCACTTGCCCACACTTCGCGAGAACCACGAATGAAAAACCTCTATCCCGCAAGCGATGCCTTTTGGGGCAAAACACCCCTTTTTCATGCAGATACAACCCAAGACGGCACAATTCGCTACGATTTCAACAAGCCTTTTGTACGACCCGAGAAAATGCTAAATCTCGAACTTGGAACAAGTTACATCATAGACGACCTTTTCGTCAATCTCAATCTTTATTTTATGGACTACACCGATGAACTTGTAAAAAGCGGGCAAACCGACATATTCGGAGCACCGATTGACGGTAATGCACCCAAAACACGCCATTTCGGCATCGAGCTTCAAGCTCGCAAAACGCTCGAACTATTTGCCGATTACAGCTTAATTACTTCATTTAACATGACTTACAGCAATAATGAAATCATCGAATATGACTTCAAAACTGACCAAGCCCATAGCATTTCACTCGCAGGAAATAAAATCCCCGGATTCCCCGATTTTATGGCGAATTTCAGCACCGGAATTACTAACAGAAATTTATTCATTGGCGTAAACCTTCGCCATGTAGGCACTTACAAAACTGATAGCTTTGGCGATTTACTAAAAACAGACGAAAGACTGAAACAACACCTAAAATCCGAATATTACACCGATAATAATTTCGACCCCTACACAATAATGGACGCAAATATTATTTATACCATTAATACTATCCCATTTCTCAGAGAACTGAAAATACAAGTAACTATCAATAATATAACGAACTTACTCTACGCATCGGGAGCCATCGGCAGAGAATTTTTCCCCGCCGCAGAACGTAATTATTGGCTTAATTTTACTTTCGGATTATAAATAAGCTATTCATCAAAAGAAGACATCTTTGATTTTTTCGAAGATGTCTTTTTCTTTTTCGACACTACTTTTCGCTCTAAAATTATCGAATTTCGCAAGCTCTTCGATTAAATCCTTCTCCTTCGGAGACAATTTTGTCGGAATTTCAATATTAATAATTACATATAAGTCCCCTCTCGAATTAGAATTCAGATACGGTAACCCCTTATCTTTCAAACGGATACGCGTATCGTTTTGAGTCCCCGCTTCGATTTTCAAATCATGCGCCCCGTTTATCAAAGGTATTTCTACCGTGTCGCCTAAAGCCGCCTGAGGAAAGCTTATTTTCAAATTATATATCAAATCATTACGCTCACGAATAAAATACTCGTGCTTTTTCTCTTCGATGATTACAAGCAAATCCCCGAAAGGACCCCCGTTCTTCCCGGAGTGACCTTTCCCGCGTAAGGGAATGTAATTACCCTCTTCCACGCCAGCGGGAACATCAATTTTAATTTTATCCTCACCAAAAATTCTCCCTTCGCCGCGACATTCATCACATCTGTCCGTAATCATTTCGCCCGTGCCGTTGCAATTAGAACATGTCGCAATATTGACAAACTGCCCAAACACCGAGCGAGAAACTTGACGCAGTTCCCCGTTCCCGTTGCAGACGTTGCATGTACGTTTGCCGCCCGATTTAGCACCACTCCCGCTACAAGTTTCACAAGTCACAAGTCGCCGCACCTTCAAGGTCTTGGAAACGCCCGCCGCAATTTCTTCCAGCGTCAGCGGCAGTTTTATCTTAATATCAGCACCCGCCTCGCCCGAATAGCGACTCCCCCTGCCCGTCGAATTTCCCCCAAAGAAACTATCGAAAATACTGCCACCAAAAATATCACCGAAATGCGAGAAAATATCCTGCATATTATTATATGTATGATAATCCTGCCCACCACGCAACCCCGCATGACCGTACCTATCGTAGCGTGCACGCTTGCTTGTGTCGCTAAGGACTTCGTATGCTTCCGCGGCTTCCTTGAATTTTTCCTCCGACTCTTTATCCCCGGGATTCTTATCCGGGTGATACTTTATAGCCAGCTTCCTGTAGCTCGATTTAATCTGCTCGCTTGTAGCATTTTTGTCCACGCCTAATATTTCGTAATAATCCCTTTTATTCATATCCTATACCACTCAATTTCCCGATGAAGTAATCACTTTTGCATGACGCAGCACCTTCTCTTTCAGCATGTATCCGGGCTGAATCACCTGAACCACAGCCCCCTCGGAATATTCCGACGGAGACATCATCAATGCCTCGTGATAATTCACATCAAAGTCCTTGCCGACACCGTCATCCATGCGTGTGACCCCAGCCTCTTCGAACAACTTGACCGCTTTCGCGCGAATCATTTCGAGCCCTTTCGCAAGACTTTCGTAATCCTTTGACTGCACGCTCGCATCCGCCGCAGAGTTTATGTCGTCAAGCAACTCAAGCAACCTAAACAACAACCTCTCGTTTGCATAATCTACCATTTCCTGCTTCTCGCGAAGACTGCGACGACGAACATTCTCCAACTCCGCTGCTTTGCGCACTAATTGCTCCTTCAAATCATCACGCTCTTTTGTAAGTGCTTCAATGTGCTTATTCAAATCATTTATTATGCCCAACATCTCGCCGAATTCCACATCGACATCGCTCTCTTTAATATCGTTTTCCTTCACTGCATCCACATTTTCCGGATGCTCTTGTTCACTCTCTTTCATTTTATCGTCGCTTTCTAAATCATGAATCGGAATATTCCGCTTTTTTTCATTCTTCAAATATGTGTTATAAATGTCCAGCTTTTTATTCGATGCGGGACGCAAAGGCTTTTGTTGATTTCCTCCTTGCTCATCCATAAACTATTCTCCGAAAATTATCATTCAATTATTGAATAACGAATATACACGGAAATTATGACATTTATCGAATTCCATGAATTTATGCGTGTAGTCACTACACAAAAACGGACTTAATAAATCGCCCACATTAAAAGAAAAACAGGCAAAACATATCTAAACATGCCTCGCCTACAAATCGCTCTATAAGCCGTTTAAACAGCTAAATTCAACATTTGCCTCATACTGCCCCCTCGCCAGACAAAACTGCGGGTATCGTATGGATAATAATTTTCAAATCCAACCACAAATTCAAATTTTCGATATATTCAATATCATAATCAATCATATCAAAAATCGTGCAACAATTTCGCCGATTCTTCACCTGCCAAAGCCCCGTTATCCCGGGCCTCACCAAAAGACGAATATCCTTGAACCGCTGATTATTCAGAAAGAAAAACTCCTCCGATGGACGAGGTCCGACAAGACTCATATCGCCCCCGAGCACATTGAACAACTGAGGAAGCTCGTCAATACTTGTGTTCCGAAGATACTTCCCAATCGGAGTTACTCGCGGGTCCTTAGACGATTTAAGAAAAGTCCCTTTCGCTTTTTCGGCTTCGAATTGCTCATGGTCGAAATCCGCCTCAGTAAACATAGTACGAAATTTGTAAATTACGAATTTGTTGCCGTATTGCCCTAATCGCACCTGCTTATACAGCACAGGTCCCCGCGAACTCAGCTTAATTAGCACTGCCGTAAGCAACAATATTGGCGATAACAGAATAATCAGGATAACAGATAGAGCAACGTCAATCACTCTCTTCAGACGTAAGTATGACTGCCTCTCGGCAAGAATAGCGGCCAAATCAATGGCACTTGTGTGTTCCTGTTCAAAGAAAACCCGCATATTAGCTCCCTATTTGCATATTCTACAAAAAATCAGTTTGTAGAGTCTCTATCAGCTATCACCTCGAGATAATTTACAAATAGAAAAAACTTACGAATTTGCTCCCACTTTGTTAAAAAAATAGTGTACTAAACTAATCACTTCGACACACATTTCCAAATTAATTCTTTTTAATGAAACAGAATTTTTACTTCAAAGTAATGAAGCCAATCCTTCCCTGTTACATAATAGGTACCGGAACTGGGATTATAAGCGATACCGTTAAACGCCTCGGCATCGGGATTGTCTCGCTCATAATCTCTCAACCCCCCGAAATCAACAATCGAAAGCACCTCACCCGTCTCAGGCTCAATTGCGGCAATCTTATCCGACATATAAATGTTTGCAAATATCAAACCTTCGGCATACTCAAGCTCATTCAAATTCGTAAGCGGACGCCCGTTCAGAGACACCGTCATCACAGAAATTTCCGCAAAAGACTTCGGCTCGAGCAGCCTCAGAAAGTGGCTCCCGTCGCTCTTTACGAGATTATCACCATACTTCGTCAATCCCCACCCTTCAGAATAGTACGCATGAGTGCCCTTCTCTTCGAGCGTCTCGGGCGAAAACACAAAGCAAATTCGCGAAGTCCACGTCAGCATATACAAATTATCGTTCGCAACCGCAATACCCTCTCCAAAATGTCGCGGGCTTATACTCCTTGTCCTCAGTATTTTTCCCGTCGCATGGTCAACGATACGTACCGACGAACGCCCATATTGCCCCGTGCTTTCGTACATTTTGCCATTATAAAAGAGCAAACCCTGCGTATATCCCTTCGGCTCTTTCGGGATGACACGCACCAACTCATAAGCATACGGGACCTTCCGCCGTTCTGGAATTTCCATAGATTCCTTCTTGTCCGTCGCTGTATCCATTCTAATATTAGCATCATCAACCACATAACTCTGCTTCGCATCTGAGCAAGCAAAGCACATAAAAATAATATATAAGAGAAGATACTTCATTTTTCCACATTCATCTTATTGATAATGCTTGTCGTGGATTTGCCTTCTACAAGCGGTATTACTACGACTTCGCCCCCGTTTTCCACGATAAAATCCGCTCCCGCAATAGTTTCACGCGAGTAATCGCCTCCCTTAGTCAACACATCCGGCTTAATCGCTCGAATTAACTCAACCGGCGTGTCCTCATCAAACAGACAAACAAAATCAACCGCTCTCAAAGCATCGAGAACTACTGCTCGCTCAATCTCATTATTCAGCGGGCGAGCATCACCTTTCAAACGCTTAACCGAAGCATCAGTATTCACGCCGACAACAAGCACATCGCCACAGTGACGGGACTTGGCAAGATATTCCACATGCCCGACATGAAGAATATCGAAACAACCATTCGTAAATACCACCCGTTTACCACGAGATTGCAGTTCCGCCACAACTTTCGACAAATCCTCCCTCGCTAAAATCATACAACACTCCCGCTCGATTCAATCAACTCCTCACGCGAAATAGTCACAATCCCGGGCTTTTCACAAACAAACCCCGCCGCAATATTGGCAAGAGTAGCCGCTTCCTTCATGTCCGCACCTCCCACATAGCTCGCCGCAATTACAGCGATTGCCGTATCACCCGCACCCGAAACGTCGGCAACATGCCTTGCCTTCGTCGGCACCGACGATATACTGCCGTCACCTTCGAAAAGCATCATCCCCATAGAGCCAAGCGTAATCAGAATATTTTCGCATCTCAACAATTCAAGCAACTTCAACCCTCCATTCTTGATGTCATTCACATCCGCAAATTCCACCCCCAGAGCCTGCTGCGCCTCTTTACGATTCGGCTTGAAGCAAGTCACCCCCCGATACGCGAAAAAATTCTCTCTTTTCGGGTCAACAAAGACCGGAATACTCCTCGCATTGCAATATTCAATCACCCCGACAATCAAATCCTCCGTCAAAGTGCCTTTATTATAATCCTCAAACACCACCCCCGCAAGCTCTGACCGCTCCGCAAGAGAAGCTCTAATCCTTGCCAAACCATCCGCAGGCAATAATGTCCGTACCTCGCGGTCTATTCGAGCAATATGCTGATTATTCCCTATAATTCGAGTTTTGACAGTCGTCGGACGACTCGCGTCTTCGTAAAGTCCCGATATGTCAAGCCCAACACCTTCAGCAATCTCTCTAAACATTCTGCCCGAATTATCCGCTCCGATTACTCCGCACAACAAAGGCTTCAAACCTAAAGAATGCAGATTCTTTGCGACATTTGCAGCACCCCCTAAATGAAACGTTTCCGATTCGACATCAACTACGGGTACAGGCGCCTCCGGCGAAATTCTGCTTACGCTCCCCCAGAAATATCTGTCGAGCATCACATCACCGATTACCGCTATCGTACGCCCCGATGCGGCTAAAAGAAGTTGAGATGCTCTGTTCCTGTCTACATGCTTCATTTTTCCGTTACCGCCGAATAGAGAAAATGATTAAATTCATCACTCGCACGAGCTTTATCAAGCACTATATCAGGCAACTCCTCCGACAAAAAATCCTCCTCGCTTAATTTCACAAAAAACGTGTGGTCTTTCTTCGCTAAAAACTTGAATGCGGGATGACTGCTCGGATAGCCCTGAACCCTTGTCAGCACACGATTGTCAGAAAACTCCCCTGGAAAGGCAGACTTAAACTTTTCATCCGACAGTATTTTCGCAAATGCCTCGAAGTCCACCGCCAATACAGCACGAAGCCTCTTCAAATCCGCACTGCCGGGCATATGCAATCCCGTTGCGATGAAAGTTTCTTCGGGCGAATAATGCACATAAAGCCCCGGCAAAGGACGTTTGGCAAAACTCAGCGACTGCGAACCATACGGAAACCAAAACCCCATGTTTGTCTTGTAAGGGTCCTTGTTCGTACTGAACCTTACATCACGATTAATACGGAACATCGAAACCTTCAAATCCGAAACATAGTCCAACCCCGCTTTGGCAAATGCTTCCGACATAAACACCACAAAAGCCTTCGATACATCCTTTATCTCGCTTTCATACCTCGCTCTGTTAGCCTCAAACCACTCCTTCGTATTGTTTGCGGCTAACTCAGCAAAAAAAGGAGCCACTCCCGCTCCGAACTGCACAAATTTCCCTGCTTTCTTCATACTTCACCTGTCAAATATTATACTTCCTTCTGTCCAATAGCGACCGTATCGCCGAATGAGCCGAACTAATCCCCATGAACTTCAACTGCAAATTTACTTCGGTTTTGAGATTTACAAAACCATATTTTAACTTTTTGCCACCTTCCTTAGAGCAAAACACATAAGCGGGCAAAATGTTCGAATTAATGTTGCAAAAATAAGTATTTAACCTCAATCCCCACTCATAAGGAGTCAAATAATCAGCTCCGCCCGCACAAAAAATGCCCGTCCTACTTGCTGAAATTATTTTAAGTATAGCAAGAGCAAGGTCCTCGGCATAAACAGGCGTTGAGTAATAATCATCACGAAGCGAAACAACCCTATTGTCGAGAATACCGTTAAGCTCCGTCGGTAAATACCGAGAATACCCGTAAACAAATGGCGCCCTCAGGACAGCCGCCTTAGTGCATATAGAAAGCACCGCATTTTCCGCCGCATGTCTCGTCTTACCATAAAAATCCGGAGGCGACGGCTTATCCAACTCAGAGTATGGACCTGACTGCCCATCGAATAAAAACTCATTAGAAATCAGCGTCACATGAGCGTTCACAAGATTTGCCGCCTTTGCAATCGCCTCATTCACACCGACATTTCTCTCCCAAAGCATGTTTTTGTCTATCTTGCCCCCCGAAGGAGCCTCATCAACAAACGAAACTATATGCGTAGGACGTCTCTCAAGAATGTATTTACGAAAAAATCTCTTCTCTGAAAAAGAAAAAATATAACTGTCCACATTCACCTCGCACGGAAAAGACCTTTCGGCAAGCTCGAAATATGCTAAACGCCTCTGCGAACTACATAAACGCCTGAAATACTCGCCCTGCACATTGTTCCCGCTAACTATGGCAATCGTGACGGACATAAAATTATTTCACGTGGAACATTATTTGAGAAATAACGACAAAATAGAAATATCCGCCGCCGAAACCCCCGATAGCCGAGATGCTTGACCAAGCGAGCCGGGGCGGATTTTCTTAAGCTTCTCGCGCCCTTCGTTCGACAGCGAAACCACCATATCATAATCCAAACCATCGGGAATTCTCTTCGATTCATTCTCTAAAAAATACGCTATCTCCTTCAACTGCCTTGCTATATAGCCCTCATATTTAATGCTTATTTCGATTTGCTCCGTAATATCCTGCCTATGAACAAGCGTCCGGACAAGCGCGTCGCCGTTCATACATATTTTCAGCAAATCATGCAACTTAACACCACTCCGCTTTGTGAGATTGTACACGTCCGTAGCAGTCGCCACTTCACTTTCACCAACCTTCGTAAGATAGCCGTTAATAAGGTCAGTTGGAAGTTTTAACTCCTTCGCCTTATCAAACCCGCTTTCCATGAGTTTACGCTTAGTCTCGATTCGCTCAAATTCCTTCTCCGATATCAACCCGAATTCCGCCCCATAATGGGACAATCGTAAATCCGCATTATCCTGACGCAGCAACAAGCGATATTCCGCAAGCGAAGTAAAAATTCTATACGGCTCTTCTGTGCTTTTATTTACCAAATCATCAATCAATACACCGATATATGCTTCCGAACGTTTCAGTACAAAGGGTTCACGCTCCATCAACTTCAATGCGGCGTTAATTCCAGCAAGCAAACCCTGTGCGGCGGCTTCCTCATAACCCGAAGTACCGTTGATTTGCCCCGCAAAATACAAGCCCGAAACAGCTTTCGTTTCAAGAGAAAACCTCAATTGATACGGAAAAAAGAAATCATATTCCACCGCATAACCTGCTTTCGTCATGACAGCATTTTCCATCCCGGGTATAGAGTGCAAAGCTTTGAGCTGCACCTCACGAGGCAATGATGTCGAAAAACCGTTTACATAGACAGACTTTGTTTGCAGTCCTTCCGGCTCAAGCAAAATTTTATGCGAATCCCGCTCCGAAAAACGATTAATCTTATCTTCAATAGACGGACAATAACGCGGGCCGGTCCCTTTAATTCTGCCTGAAAACATCGGGGAATCCTCAAAGCCCGTCCGCAAAATATCGTGAGTGACAGCATGCGTTTGAGTGCCAAAGCATACAAGACGATTCTTAACACGAGACGTTCGAAAAGAAAAAGGAAGAGGATTGACGTCGCCCGGCTCAATTTCACATTTATCTAAATCGAGCGATTCGACATCTACTCGCGGCGGAGTACCAGTTTTAAGCCTGCCCCGCTCTAAGCCATATGCGTTCAACAAATCAGAGATTTTATTCGAGGGCTTTTCGCCGATTCTTCCCCCTTCGGCAATTTCCTTCCCCGTATAAAGCAAGCCATTCAGGAAAGTTCCCGCACATAGAATTATCGCACGGCAATAAATCGTTTCACGCTCCTCGGTCACAACTGCTCTGACAGAGCCCTTTTCAATCAACACCTCGTCAGCCGAACCTTTGATTATACTTAGATTCGGCACTTGCATCAACAAACGGGCAACATATAGAGGATATAAATCCTTATCAATCTGACACCTCGGCGACCACACGGCAGGCCCTTTGCTCTTGTTGAGCATCTTAAAGTGAAGTCCCCCCATATCCGCAAGTTGCCCCATGACACCTCCGAGAGCATCAATCTCTTTCACAAGATGCCCCTTTGCGGAACCACCAATACTCGGATTGCACGACGGGCGCCCCATCGCACGAAGCTCCATCGTAAGCAAGGCAACCTTCATACCCATACGAGCCGCCGCTACCGACGCCTCGATACCAGCATGACCGCCTCCGATTACCACTATATCGTATCTTGCTTCCATCAAATTTATATTGACGACACAGCTTTGCAACGATTGAATTGTTCCACGTGGAACTTTACTTTCCGATACAGAAAGATGAAAAAATTCTGTCCAGCACCTCTTCATTCCACGATTCCCCCGTAAGCTCGCCTAAGACACTAGTAGCTCTTCGCATATCAATAGCAATCAGTTCATTCTCCAACCCTCCTTCTAATCCCGTCCGAGCATCGTGCAAGGCATTTTCGGCAGAAACGAGCAAATCGTAATGCCTCCTGTTGATTAAAATATCTCCGACCCTTTCGACACTTTTAGCCGCAATCGCATATATAGCGTTCAGCAATTCGCCCACCCCGTCTCCCCGTTGAGCAGAAATAGGCATCCCCTTCCCAAGAGAATTTTGAGCAATTAAATCAACTTTATTCTGGAGCAATAAAAAAGCATAATCGGGATATTTCACGTGTAACTCTTCAAACAATTTATCCGAAAAATTCTCCCCCTTCGACACATCATTCAGCACAAGTACCAAATCCGCCATAGCTAAAATCTCATGCACCAATCGAATACCCTCGAGTTCAATTATATCCGAAGCATCTCGCAATCCCGCAGTATCGGTAAAAAGAAACTTCATCCCACCGAGCAAAATCGCTTCCTCCAGATAATCACGCGTGGTACCGGGCAGTTCACTCACGATTGCCCTTTCCCTACCCAAAATAGCGTTAAACAAAGTGGACTTCCCCGAATTCGGAAAACCCACAATAGCAACCCTAAATCCCGAACGCAATATATCCCCCGCGCGGTAAGCTCCGTACAAGTCACGACAAAAAACTATCGCCTCGTTAAGCAAACGCAATATATCCATCCTCGACACAAAAGTCAGTCCCTCTTCAGAAAAATCAAGCTCCAACTCCAACAATCCCGAAATATCAAGCAAACGAGTACGCAAAGTACGCAAGCGCCCCGTAAATTCCCCCTGCAACTGCCGCACCGCAGTCCTTACTCCCGGCACCGAAACCGCATGTATAATATCCGCCACAGCCTCCACTTGCGAAAGATCGAGCTTGCCATTCAAAAAAGCTCTTCTCGTAAATTCTCCCGGTCCAGCAGCTACTGCCCCTGCCGCGAGAAGCAATTCCAATATTTCATTTATGACAACAGTACCCCCGTGACAGCCGATTTCGATTACATCCTCCCCCGTATAAGAATTCGGCTTCAAGAAAATGCTAACCGTAACCGTATCAACAACTCGCTCGGAGGCATAAATCCTTCCGTACAAAATAGTATGACTCGGGGCCCCGGCTATTGTTCGCACCCCTCTGAAACACTTTTCGGCTATACATACAGCGTCGTCCCCCGATAATCTAATAACCGCCAGCCCCGATATACCCGGAGGCGTTGCCTGCGCTACGATAGTTCTCATTAATTTTTACCTCATACAATTATCCGTTGAAATACATTTAACGTACTTCTTATAAATTTCATGCCACTATGGCACTTGATTTGATAGCTTTAACAAGCTAAAAATAGAGAAACAAAAATTATAACGATGAACAGATTACGCTTCACGGAGGATTTGCCTAACGGCTTCAGCAATAAAACCGCATACGGGAAATTACCCGAACCACTTCCAATACCGCTGAAGCTCAATTTAGGTTGCGGAAAAGACATTCGGCACGACTTCATAAACATTGACATCTATTCCGATGACCCGCAAGTCGTAGCTATGGACATACGCAAACTCGAACTGCCCGACGAATCAGCCGATTTCATCCTCGCAAGCGACGTATTAGAACATTTCTCACACCGCGAAGTACCGACAGTGCTAAACGAATGGGCCCGGGTACTCAAACCCCAAGGAAAAATCGAAATACGTTGCCCAAACCTTACATTGCAAGTCAACGCATATCTCCGCGGCGACTGGAATGCCGATGTTGCCTCATACATGATTTTTGGCGGACAAACAAATCCCGGCGATTATCATTGCACCGCCTTCGACGACAAATCTATCACACGCCATCTCGAAAAAGCCGGCTTTACAGAAATTTCCATTAAGCACTTCGACTTCCCCCAAAAAGACACCCATATAAATCTCAATATGGAAGTCACTGCCATAAAAGCGACAAAACAAGAAAATTACCACGATGATTTCGATTGGCTCGACTTCCCCGACTTTAACGAACATCCCGATGAACTACTATATGAAAATGCGGCATTTGACATCAACGAGTTAATAGAAATAGTCGGCAAAGAAAGCCCCAAACAAAACACAGAAATCACACAAGCACCAAAAACGCAACTCAACATCGTTTGGGAAGGCTCGCAGTTTGTCCACCATTCTCTGGCACTTGTAAACCGCGAACATTGCATCAATCTTTCCTCGAGCAATGCAGTCAACCTCACAATCATTCCCTACGAAGACGACAGCTTCCCACCGGAAGAAAACGACAAATACGAAGCACTAATCAAAAACGACATCAGATTCAAAGCAGACGTCCCCGAGGAAATCGGCAAATTACCCTATGCATGGATACGCCACAGATGGCCCCCCAAAGCCGAACCCCCAAACGGCGCCAAATGGTTCATCATGCAACCATGGGAGTTTTCCTCACTAAGGCAAGATATGGCAGAAATATTCGCACAAGCAAATGAAATATGGACACCCTCTAACTTTTCCCGCAAAGCATTCATCGACTCCGGAATAGCTCCCGATAAAGTACAAGTAATCCCCAACGGCATCGACCCCCAAATATTTACTCCAAACGGAGAAAAATTCCCCCTCCCCACAAAAAAGCAATTCAAATTACTCTACGTCGGAGGAACAATATACAGAAAAGGCATCGATTTACTCCTCCGCGCATACGTAGAAAATTTCACTGCCGAGGACGATATCTGCCTCGTCATCAAAGACATGGGCGGAAACAGCTTCTACAAAGGACAAACCGCTATCGAACATATCAGAGAAATTCAAGCGAAAAAAACAACACCCGAAATAATCTATATAGACGAGGACTTATCCGAACAAGAAATGGCATCGCTATACCGCGCGTGCAACGTGCTTGCCTCACCATACAGAGGCGAAGGATTCTCGCTCCCCGCAATCGAAGCAATGGCATGCGGTATTCCCGCTATCGTTACCGACGGAGGAGCTACGGACGATTTCGCACAAAGCGATTTCTCACTCAAAATAAAATCCACTCCAAAAAGCATCGGCAACAAACTCGACGGCAAACCATTCGTCAAAGAAGCATTCCTGCTTGAACCAGACTATGAACACCTCAAAATCATACTCAGCAATATATTCGCCAATCCGGGCAACTTACTAAGCATGGGCGCCATGGCATCCTTCGCCGCTCGAACAAACTGGACATGGAAAAAATCCACCCTCAAACTCCTCACAAGATTAGATTACCTCTACGGCACAAACACAGCACGAGATTCACGAGAAACTCTCCGAGATACCGAAGACGAAGCCCTCTTGCTCGGAATTGCCGAAAACAGCTACATCGCCGGAGACTTCGAAAACGCCGCCGCTACATATATAAAGCTAATCTCAGCAAAAGACAAAGTCCCCCACGAACACTACCTACTTGCATTATGCAGAATGCTAATAATATCAGTAAACATCAAGGATTACGCCCCCGCTGATAAATTCCTGCTCGAACTCGAACACATCGCTCCGCATCATCCTGACACCAACTACGTAAAGTCTATTTATTACGCCTCGAAACAGATGCCCGTCGAAGCCCTCGAATGCATAAGCCTTACAATGGACAATTGGCATACACAAAAATTCTCCTCTCATATTGGCTATAAGCTTGACGACATACTCGTGCTGACCGCAGACCTCCTGTTAGAACTGAACGACCTCCACTCCGCACACAATCTATATACAGTAGCACTCTCGCTAAACAACGAAAATCCATATGCCTGCTTCGGCGCAGCTATGTGCTTCGAAAGCATAGGCGCCAAAAAAGAAGCCCGCACTATGTACGAATGGGCACTTCGGCTCAATCCCGAATTCGAATCCGCACGGAAAAAAGTAGAATCGCTGAGGAAAGATATAGCAAATTAAAATAAAAACGAGTTTAAAATTAATCTCAAAACAATACGTAAGAAAAATAATAGTTAAAAAAGTTCGCGGAAAATATTTAGAATAATACAACAACTTTTTAAATATAAAATGTATAACGAGAAAGATATACGCAAGTATATAAACCTTGTTTACGATACGCAACAAGCCCACCGGCCTTTTAGCACAGCAATTTTGCTAATAGATGTTGACGAAGCAACAGGAAAGGTAACAAAAATAAAACCACATTCATTTCTTATCAAGCCCCTTGCAGATATTTTAGAAAGTAAAATTTCAATGCAAAATACCATAAATGAAATCGACAGTTATGCTAAATTTCTTTTAACGAAAGATTAATCATGGGCTCACTTACCAAAACATATAGTCACCAAAAACTTCATGGCAAAGTTTATACACCCATTATTGTAGTAGAAAAAATATTAAATGATTGCCGATACAATAATGAGAAAATATTAGGCAAAAGTATTTTAGACCCTTCGTGTGGAGATGGTAGATTTTTAACCATAGTTGCAAAAAGGATAATACACTTTTCTTCAAAACAAAACTTAAAAAGTAATTTAGAAAAAATATACGGATGGGATATTGATGCTTCCGCTATCGAGGAGTGTCTAAAAAATTTGAACACATTAATAGAAAATCATGGCATAAGCGTTGATTGGAATATTAAAAACACAGATTCATTGAGAAAAATTACAGATAAATTTAATCAGAAGTTTGACTATATTGTAGGAAATCCACCATACATACGAATACAACATTTAAATGAAAATGACAGGAAATTTATACAAAACAACTATAAATTCTGCAAAAGTGGCTCTACGGATACATACATAGCTTTTTTCGAATTATGTGATAAGCTATTAGAGAAAGATGGCGTATGCGGATTAATAACACCAAATACATTTTTCTATAACGAAACCGCTTATCTTTTAAGACAATACTTTTCTTCCAAAAAAAATCTAATTAAAATTTCTAATTATGCAGACATACAATTATTCGAGAATGCAACAACATATAGCGCAATAACAATCTTTGGAAAAAATAAAAAGGACTCCTTTATTTACGAACATGCAAAGGATTTTAATAAATCAGTTTCGCGACACATAGACTTTAACGAAATTAGAGATGAGAAATTTTGGCAACTTACTGCTGACAAATACAAAGAAAATGGCGGTATAAAATTAAAAGACATTTGCAATGTCCACGTCGGCATTACTACTTTATGTGACAAAGCTTATATATTTACAACTTCAGAAGTTTATAAAGATAAAAATTTACTGACAGCACACACTTATTATAAAGGTGACATTTTAATTGAAAAGAGCATATTAAAGCCAATAATAAAAGCTTCTAGATTAAAAAGCAGTAATGACAAAATATATGAAAGTATTTTGTTCCCTTATATGAAAATTAACGATAAAAATAAAATAATTCCCGAAGAAATACTAATAAAAGAATATCCTTTAGCATATGAATATTTGTTGAGTATAAAAAATACCCTCGATATGAGAGACAATGGCAAACCAAACGCAGTAGCATGGTACGCATTCGGGCGGAGCCAAGGGTTAGATACGAGCTTCGGAAAAAAAATATTGTTCTCCCCAATGAATTTAGAACCTAATTTTATTTTAACTAAAGACACAGAAAGCACCTTCTATTCCGGTTATTGTATTAAATATAATGGGGATTACAATTTTTTATTAGCTCAACTTAATTCCCAAAGATTCGCAGATTTTATAAATATATCCAGCCGAGATTTCCGTGGCGGTTGGAAAGCATACAACAAAAAAGTTCTCCAAGAATTTAAAATAATTCCTACACCCAATACCCATAAAATTAGAACTATTTCAGAAACTTCAAATAATAATATAACTTTAGACTTCTTTGTATAAATAATAATTGCTGTAAAAATTCTACCATCCCACCCTTTACAATATAAACACACTTTAAACGCTATTATATTAAATTTTTGTTAACTTTCTTTTTTACGAAGATGAAAGTATTAGCGTTGAATTGTAGTAGCGAGCCAGATGAGAGCTTAGAATCTTACATGCGAGAGTTTTTAGACGCTCTGCCTGTCGGAACAGAAATAACGCACTACACCGTTAGAAACCTCAATATCGAGCCCTGCTACAGTTGCACCGCACAATACAGTTTTCAATACGACATCAAATGTCGGTGCGAAGACGACATGAACACACTTTACCCTATTTTTAGAGATTGTGACGTGTGGATTTTCGCAGTTAAAGTCGCCGAAAACGGAGCGGATATATATTTAAAAAACGTTTTAGATAGAATGGAACCACTTTTCCAACCCGTTTATTTCCTCAATAGTGGATTTGATTTTAGTTCTGCTCCCGATTTTAAACTGAACGGCAAAATAGGTTGCATCGCTTTATTCGAATCTCAACACAAAACAAAAGCTACATCTATCTTCAAACATCTCGAATCTTTGAGTATGCTTTTCGGAAAGAAATTCGCATTCGGAGCCTTAATAGAAAGCCAATCCATCTACCGCGAGAATATATTAAAAATTCGGAACATATCTCAATCTCTAAACGGACTTCCCTAAAGCCCCGTTAAATTGTGAATTTTGCTTACCCTTAATTCGTGCCGACCTCCATCGAACGGCGTATCGAAGAATTTATCGCAAATTTCTTTTGCCAATTCTATACTTATTAATCTCGCTCCGAGACAAAGCACGTTTGCGTTATTGTGACTGCGCGCGAGTTCAGCCATTTCAGTAGAGCAACAATTCGCCGCACGAATCCCCGATACTTTATTCGCTGTAATTGACATCCCTGTACCTGTCCCACAGATTAGTATTCCGTATTGAGCTTCACCACTGCCAACAGATTCCGCTACCGCATAAGCAAAGTCGGGATAATCGGCTCGCTCGGCGGAGTTCACCCCGTAATCGATAATTTCTAAGCCATTTGAGTGTAGATAATCCGAAATAACAGATTTATAATGATAACCTGCGTGGTCTGCTCCAATTGATATTATCATATTCAACGCCAGTAATTTTTCAATAAAATTTCAACAAATATAAACGAAATATTAACAAATTTTCTTAAATCGTACATCATTTTTCCATAAGGAAAAGAAATTTCTACTGTTTAAAAACGTATTACTCGGTGCAAAATTAAACTTTCAAACCTAAGTGTTCAAAAAAACAAAATTATCAAAACATTATAAACATGAAAATATACTATAAAGAACGCCACAAAATAAATAAAAATAAAGACTTACAAATAAAAAAACATATGAAATAAACAATTCCACAGGACTACATTAAATAAAGAACAAGGAGAAAAAAAATGATAAAAACTAGTAATAACAATAGAATTAAAACCGTTTGAAACTCTTTTTATTGTTCTATTCTCGCGAACCCCGTATATTTGCGAAGTACATCGGGAACAGTAAAACAAAGAGCCTCGTCTGTGTATTGCTCAAGCAGGGCAACCATAATACGGGAAGTTGCGAGCCCACTCCCGTTCAACGTGTGAACGAACTCTGGTTTTGCACCCGGTTCGGGACGGTAGCGGATATTTGCTCTACGGGCTTGAAAATCTGCGAAGTTTGAGCAACTCGATACTTCGAGCCAAGATTTTTCGCCGGGTGACCATACTTCAATATCGTAAGTCATAGCGGAAGAGAAGCTGGTGTCGCCCGAGCAAAGTAGCAGTACCCGGTAGTGAAGTCCGAGAGATTTCACGATATTTTCGGCTTCCGTGAGAAGTATTTCTAATTGGTTCCACGATTTGTCGTGGCGAGTGAAGTTAACCATTTCTACTTTGTTGAATTGGTGAACGCGTAAAAATCCGCGAACTTCTTTACCGTAGCTTCCGGCTTCGCGTCGCCAGCAAGGGGAAAATCCGCAGTATTTGATAGGTAATTGTTCATTGCTGAGCATTTCACCCGAGTGATAGTTGGTGATAGGTACTTCGGCAGTCGGGATGAGGTAAAGGTTGTCTTCGGTGGCATGGTACATGTCTTCTGCCATTTTAGGGAGTTGTCCGGTGCCTAACATAGAATTTTCGTTTACTAGGTAAGGTGGTATTAATTCTTTATAACCGTGTTTTTCGAGGTGTTCATCTAACATAAAGTTTATTAAAGCACGTTCGAGTTTAGCGCCTTTTCCGCAATAGAAGGCAAATCCGGAGCCGGATACTTTTGCACCGCGTTCGAAGTCAATTATTCCGAGTTTAGTGGCAATTTCGATGTGATTATATTTATTTTCGCGTTTATGTTCTTCGCCCCATATTCGGACAATTTTATTATCTGTTGCGGATTTGCCGATTGGTACCTTCGTTCCGAGCATGTTTGGTATATAGAGTTGAACTTTGCGGATGCTTTCTTCTACTTGTCGAAGTTCGTCATCGAGTTCTTTTATTTTGTCGGATACTTCTTTCATGGAGGCAATTTTGTCGTCGGCTGTGTAACCGTCTTTTTTGTTTTGAGCAATTTCTTTTGAGACGACGTTGCGTAAATTTTTAAGTCCTTCTACTTCCATAATTATGGAGCGTCGTTTTTCGTCTAAGCGTGGTATTTCGCCAACGTCAGCGGATTCATTTTTGTTTATAATATTCTGGCGGACAAGTTCGATATTATCGCGTATGAATTTCAAATCAAGCATAATTATGCATAAATAATAATGTTTTACAATTTTTACAAAAGTAATATATTATAGGGAGAAATAGTTGAAAGTTAGAGGTTTAATTCCTGTGTATTATACGTTCGGCGACGGGGAGCAGTTCAACGGCTTTTTTTATATATTTGGAATTTGAGGTTAGAATTTCGTTGCGTTTATTTTCGTCCCATATTATCCCGGCAAGTGTGGCTTTTATTGTTAGTCTAATAAAACTTTCGTCATACGAATATTCTTCATCGTTCCAACTTACACCAGTGTCTTTGGCTGTTTTTACAAAGTCTTCTAACATTTTTGTGTCGGGATGAAAAGTTTCGTAGTAGAGTCTGAAATTATTTTTGTAAATTGTTTCAATATGTTTACGGTTACCGAGGAAGTAGGTCAGGCAATACATATTGAATAAATTTTTATCTATTAGGTTCTTTGTGAGATTTGTAGTGGAATCTTCTCTCAAGATGTAATCGGGGACAATTCCTCCGCTTGCTAAAACTGGTCGCCCTGATTTGGTGCGGAAAACGGGTATATTCTCACTATATCCGTATTCAGGGAGTAATTCAGCGGTATGCTCAAAATTGAGTCCGTCTTTAAGTGTTCTTCTGTCGTTCAATATTGTGTAGTTTTGTTTGTGAGTGTAATTTTTTTGGATATTTCTCCCAGATGGTGTATAGTATTGTGCTACGGTAAGCCATAATTCCGAGCCGTCTGCTAATTTATAAGGGCGTTGTACGAGACCTTTGCCGTAGGAGTTTTGTCCGATGATAATGCCTCTGTCAAGGTCTTGAATGGCTCCCGCTAAGATTTCGGGGGCGGAAGCAGTTGTGGAGTCAATGAGTAGTACTAAGGGTAAATCTTCGTAATTGCCGCTTTTGGTGGACTTGTAGGTCTCGTTGTAAGCGGGGTCGCGTCCGCGAGTTATGAAAATATCGTTATTGTCTTCTATGAATTCGTCTGCGACGAGATATACTTGCTCTACGATGCCTCCGGGGTTGCCTCGTAAATCAATGATGAGTCCTTTCATTCCGAGGTCGGATAGTATGTTGAGCGAGTCCGTCAGTTCTATGTGGGTTGTAGCGTTAAATCTGCTTATACGTATATATGCTATATTAGTGCCGTTGACGATGTAAGATGAGTTTATGCTGTATATGGGTATGCGGGAGCGTACTACGTTGATGTCTTTTATTATTTTGCCCGATGCTTTCATTACGTCGAAGCTTACGTAGGTGTTGCGTTCGCCGCGAAGTTTTTTGTCAATGCTGTCAATGCTCATTCCTTTTGTGTTTTTGCCGTCAATGCGGAGGATTTTATCGCCGATGTCGAGTCCGGATGTGAGTGCGGGACCTTCTCGCATAAGGTTGAGTATGGTTGCGGTGTCGTTGATGAGGGTGAATGTTATGCCGACGCCGAAGAAGTTGCCGTTGCGGCGGGATTCGATTTCGCGGATTTCGTCTCTTGTGAAGTAGTATGAATGTGGGTCAAGTTCTTTCAGTAGTCCGCGAATGGCGGCATCGACGAGTACATTGGTTTCGTGTTCGTTGAGGTGTTGTGTTTGTGCTGTGCGTATGATTTCGTTGAGTTTATTGAGTTGTTTCTGGATTTTATCGTTGGAATGGCTTACGCTGCTGAGTGAAATCAGCAAGAAGAATATTACCGTAAAACGCCAGCCTTTCATATTATTTTTGCTCCAAATACAGTACTATAAACGGATTTGCGAAATAATATTTTACTTTTTCCTGCAAATACACGTTGTTCAACTGCAAAAGTAATGAAAAAAGGGGAAAATGGAAATTTTTGGAGGTTGGAAGGATGGGAAAGTAAGTGATTTTGGAACTTTATTCTTATATGAAATAAGATTTTTTTGTAGTTTTGTAATAATGACTTATAAGATTGTATATTATGGTTTACACAGATGAGCATATTGAAGCGTTGATTGCTTGTGAGAAGAAAATAGTTAGCCCTCCATCAATGGAGTATAAAGAGGAGCGTGGTCATATGAAAAAGAATTTTAGTATGCTTTCTACTATAGACAATTTCTCTTTTCGTGGGTTCATCAGGTATAATATGATGTTTATTGATAACTTTTCAGTAGGACTTGATTACGAACCTCGTGAAGAAAAAGGAACTATATGCTTAATTCGTTGTAATGGAACACATGGTGAAAATAAACATTTGCCTCATCATAAGAGCTTTCATCTTCACAGAGCAACCGCTGAGACAATAAATTCGGGAGGACGGGCGGAAAGTTTCGTAGAGCCAACGACTGAGGATGCTACTTTAGAACAAGCAATACAGTATTTTATAAAGAAGATTAACCTTACTATGGCAGACAGGTATAAGTATTTTCCGGATATTCAAAGATTATTTGATTAAAATGAAAGATTTCATAACGCATATTGAAGATGTCTTTAACGGGAAAATTAAACTTCAAGAAAAAAAACCTGACGTTTATCAACTTTATATACCGATTTATCATGAAGATGGAGATATGGTTGAGTTATATTTAGAAAAATTTGAGGATGGTCAATTCAGGCTTTGCGATTATGGTATGACAATTATGAGATTGTCTTATTCTTACGAAATAGATACTGAGAACAAAGAAGCAATATTTCAGAAAATTTTATCGGAAAATCACTTATCCGAGGAAAATGGCAATATTTATTATACAACAAAAGTTGAAACCGTTTATAGCGATATTCTTCATGTTTGTCAAGCATATATGAAAATAGGAAGTATGAGATACTTTAAAAGGGAAGTTGTAGAGAGCTTATTTTATGAGATGCTTGAGGAATTCATAATGAGCGAATTAAGAGATTTTACCCCCAAAAAGAGTGTTTTG
>CAZWXI010000018.1:0-33926 GCA_964637845.1 uncultured Hyphomicrobiales bacterium
TCTTTTTATCAAAAGAAAAATCATTCCGAACGAGTAAATCATTCAGAGAATTATGGTAGCACTCTTCGGAACAAAAACCGAAATGTCTCTTATATTCATCGGGCAACGCTATGATTTGGGCGTTGCAAGGTCCGTAACGGCAATTGAAGTATATATCAGCTGATTCTCCTGTATAGTGGCACTTAGTAATTACTATTTTATCTTCGTCATCGGTTACGGGGCAACTCACCCGCTCATCGAAAGTATATAAATTGCCCAACCAATGCTCGGTGCGGTATTTATTGACGTATTTCACAATACCACCATCGAGTTGAAAGACGCCCGGCATACCTTGCTCTTCGAGCATTGCAGCGAGCTTCTCGCAGCGGATTCCACCCGTGCAGTACATCACGACTGACTTAGCGCCAAATTGCCTCTTATACTGTTCCACAAGTTGGGGAACTTCGCGGAACCGTATCGTACCCGCGGGAACAGCATTTTCGAAATGACCGAGTTTGTACTCATAATCATTTCGCATATCGAGAATTACGTAAGAATCATCATTCCGCTCCAATAATCGCTTGAAATCGTCAACAGAAATCTTGTGCGTTGCTTGGCGAATCTGCTCGGCAGTGAAAGTTTTGCCCAAAGCCACAATTTCCTTCCGATAACGTACAAGCATTTTATGAAATTTATGCCCGTCCACCTTGCACGCCTTTGCGTCAATATCGGGAATATCCCGAAAATAGGGAATGCTGTCCAAATACAGTCTGTATGCCTTGATTTGCCCCGTTCTCCCAGTAAGAGTTGCACTTATGCCCTCTTCACCGATGAATATTCTTCCACGCAGACCTATATCAAGGCAAAACTCACGATGAGCCGCAACTACTTCGCGTGCATCGGATATATCAACAAATTTATAAAAAGTAAGCAGAGTATAATTCAATTCTAGATACATTTTGATACGGAATTATATTTTTACCACGCCGTCTTCGGTTATTTTGCCGACAATATATTGCCTGCCACCTTCGAAACCGCAACCAACATATATTTCAGGATAATAAATAATAAACTCGTGCTTTATGATATCAAATCCAGAATTAATAAGGATAATCGTCAGTGCAGGCACGACGAAATTCAGCAACATATCAAATTCTTCGGGATTATTTTTCATGGCATTGGAAATTGCTTTGTATGCCTTGATTTCCGATGATTTCCCGCTTGCATCCCATAAATCAACAGCATACCAATCGCTCGGCTTATTGATTGGAGTTTGTTTCGAACCTTTGATAACAAGCTGAATTTCTGAAGCAGCATCTTCTTTCGACGAATCGGTTATAGCAAACCATATTGATTTAATCGAACCCGGAAGCGGGTCATCGGTTACTGTCTGCACGAGCCAATTCTCGAACTCGATGAGCGTCCTGTCGAAATCCACAGCCTTCAACGCCAGCATGTTGAACTCCGGCATGATTTTTTTAATACCCTCGACAAGCTCCTTTTTGGCAGAATCGAAGTCGAGCTTGCGGTCAATTAATGATTGTAAGAAATCATCGGCTTTACTCATTTCGGTCATCTTTATTTTCTTCTACAAACTTTATTGAAACTGAATTAATGCAATATCTAAGTCCAGTTGGAGCGGGCCCGTCATTGAATACATGACCGAGATGACTACCACACTTCGAGCAAATCACCTCAGTCCTAATCATACCGTAGCTGTAATCGGGAATTTCTTTAATGGCAGTGCTTTCGGCTACATCAGAAAAGCTGGGCCAACCGCAGTGGGAATTGAATTTTACGTCGGAGCCGAACAACAAATTACCGCACCCGCGACAAGTATATTTCCCATCCTTGAAATGCAAATTGTACTCGCCTGTATGTGGACGTTCTGTCCCTTTAAGACGCAATACCCTGTATTCATCTTCCGTAAGCAGTGCTTTCCATTCTTGGTCAGTTTTTTCTATCTCAAATTCCATCTCGCTTTCGATATTATTTTCTTTTGCAGTTTCTTGCGAACTACAAGATGCAAAAAAAAGCAAAAAAATTAGAATTGAAACCATATTTCGCATAAAGCAATCACCAATTATTTTTAATCTTACGTAAAACGTTCACATTGACTTTATTATTTTGTTTACAAACCATTAGCTTGCTGCCCTAACTATTCACTTACGACCAAAACTTCCTTCGCGGCTTACGTAAATCATAAATGTAGTTGCTGATTTCAGCCGCAAGCAAAATTATCAGCGCCGAGTAATAAATCCACAGAGCCATCGAAACTATAATGGCATAAGTCCCGTAAAATTTCCCGTAATTAGATATCGCCGTGATATACCACGCAAAGACCAATCTCGCCAATTCAATTCCCACAACGCAAATCAAAGTACTGACAATTCGGACAAACCTCGGAAGTAGCCTGTTCGGTACGAATTTAAAAATAAGATAAAACAATACAAATGATGTGGCTATGGAAGCACCTATAAGCACCATATCCCCGACAAAAGCACCTACAATATCAGGCAGCAAATCTCCCGTCAACTCTATTATGAAATTCACAATCGGTATCGCATAAGAATAAATCATCAAAAGCACAGAAAAGATAATAGTCAGTAAAATATCTTTCAAGCGATAAATTATAAATATGTTCGGCGACGGCAAATCGAAAATCGCATTCAGACCAGTTCGAATCGAACTAATCAAAATTGATGAAATCCACAACAAACCCAAAATACCTATTGAACCGAACAAAGTACTATGCGAAAAAATCTTATCAATTTCATGTATGACAGCATGAACAATTTCATAACTCGCTTCGGTTTGCGGCAGATAGTCATTCAGGAACTTTTCTAAGGTATCAGTAATTGCAGTTGCATCGAAAACCACACTAACAATGAAAATCACCATCAAAAAAAGCGGAATCATATATATCATTATATTAAAAGCAATCCCCGCGGCCAACATATAGAGGTGATGCTTCGATATCCTGTCGGTTAACTTATCGAGATGCTCATAAACACTGTAAATTGCCCCTTTTTTGTCCCTAAACTGTCGAAATATATTCTTCAAAGCACCATCGAATTATTATTTTACTTACTTTTATTAGCTAAATTGAACATCGAAAATAAAAAATAAATGAATAGAGTAGTCCTTTTATTTTGTGTTTTGCTCCCTTTCTGGTCATGTGCCAATATACAAGCCCCCTCAGGCGGTCCCGAAGATAAGACACCACCCGAGGTTGCAAGCTTTTCACCACAAAATAACACAACAAATTTCGCAGGCAAAGAACTCCGTATCCGCTTCACAAAGTATATGAATAAAGCAAAAGTCATCGAAAACCTTAGCATTGCACCTATTATTCCGCTAAAATTCGATTGGTCAAGCAAGGAACTAAGAATCAGATTTGACACTGAACTCGACACAAACCTGACATACCTTATTAATTTAGGCACCGACTACACCGATTTATACGGCAACAAACCCGAATCTGCATTCAATCTTGTATTCTCAGCAGGAAGCAATATTGACAGCGGCACGATTGCAGGCAAAGCACCCGTGCATCAACCCGGCTACGTTGCTTTACTGTATTATTTGGAGAATAAGCATCCTGATACCATCAACCCTTCGCATACTCTGCCCGATTATCGCGTGCAATTAGGTACAAGCGGTGATTTCACTTTCTCGGCTCTCAAAGACGGCAACTATCGCCTGATGCTCATCAAAGACGAATTCCGCAACAACCTATACGAACCCGTAGATGCCTATTCATCTGCCACTGACGATATTAAAGTTACCGGATCTCGTTCAGTACCCATAAGAATTAAACCCGGTATAATATTAGACCGCCGCGGACCCGAACTCCGTGAGGTTTATCCCGAATACGGAGATTTCCTCGTAGCAACTTTCGACGAAGCCATTCCAATAGCATACGTAAAAAAAGAAAATTTTAAGATAAGCGACGAGCAGAATCGAGAATTTCCGGTCGCATCAGTAATAAGCTACCCCGATGAGCCGAACAAAATACTACTTTCGCTCGCTAATACACTCGATACAGCTACTACTTATACCTTAGCGGCTAATCACATCGTAATCCGGGATTCTTTAGGCAATCAAAGCCCCGATTCGCTCTTACAACGAAAGTTCAGACCCCCGACAAATGCCGACCCTACCATCCTGCGTATTTTCAGTTTCGATTTGGCTGATAGCGCAGGAAATTTACCTCTGAAGCCAATTTTTCGATTTATCTTCAATCGTGGCATCAATATTGACAGTGCTAAGATAAATGTAAAATTAACGAATGAAGCTGACGGAACCCACATCAAGACACAAAATACATTGAAAATAGCAAATATTCTCGAAATCACCCCAGAGGATACATTGAGGGAACGAACAGGATATAATTTAGCTGTAACGCTTGGACTAATCGGCGAAAAAAATAATTTGAAATTAGATACCGCATTGACGAGATACTTCTCTACCGGCGGAAGACAACCCACCGGCTCGGCAAGCGGTACAGTCGAATTCCCCGATACCTTTTGCTCAGGTGAAATTTATTTGATTTTTACAGCTAAAGATAATACTCAGTACACCACCAAAGTCAATGCAAACACATGGCAGATTAGAGCAATTCCCGAAGGCGAATACACAGTCGAAGCATTTTGCGATTTGAACAGCGATGGCAAATACTCCTATGGATTTCCTTTCCCATTTGAATTTTCCGAACCCTTTGTAATATTTGAAAATACATTAAACATTAAAGCCCGTTGGAGCATAGAAGATATAGTATTCAAAATAAATGGAAACTAAGCTCAAAAATAGCAAAATGGCTTCGTGGAAGTTGGCATTCGATATTACATTCATTACATCGGGTGTAACTGTACTTGTATGCCTAATCTTAATAATCGGTTTTTATCTTCCTCCCAGAACCGTTGACATAATAATCATCGTTGCCGACCTTGCCTTATTAACATATCTTTTGCAGGAAATCGGTCGCTGGTTTATAGTTGCAAGCTGGAAGCAGTATATCCGCGAACGTCGAGTAGAAAACATCGTCGCATTTCTGATAGTCTTCCAACTCTCATTCCCCGACGTTACCCTCTATGTACTTTCATTTATATTGCCTAAACTTGCTTTCCGTGATTTTCTGATGATTTACATGGGGATCATGTCCCTCACTCTGCTTTTTTTGATGGGAATTAAATTACTCCGGTACAATTATCTTATTTCGCGAATAAATCTGCACCCAGGAGCAATCATATCATTGAGCTTCCTACTGGCAATCATATTGGGAACATTTCTACTGATGCTCCCACGAGCAACACCGCCCGATAATCCGATATCATTTATTGATGCACTGTTCACTTCCGCAAGCGCCGTTTGTGTTACAGGACTTGCCGTGCTCGATACGGGTAGAGATTTCACGACGATAGGACACGTCTTCATAGCCTTCCTCATTCAAATCGGCGGTCTTGGAGTGATGACCCTGACCACTTTTTTTGCATTTGCCATTGCCGGAGGTTTAAGCCTTCGCGTTCGTATAATGATGCGTGATTTACTCTCACAAGAAAGTGTCGATGAAGTTAAGTCACTACTGCTTAAAATTCTCTTATTCACTTTACTTGTCGAAATTGCGGGAAGCTTTGTCATGTATTTATCAATGGGCAAAAGTCTTACAAATTTCGATAAAGTAGAATATTATTATGCACTATTCCATGCCATTTCCGCATTTTGCAATGCGGGATTTTCTCTGTATTCCGACGGTTTGATGTATTTTACAATCCGGGAAAATCACACGTATATATGGACTATAGTTGTTTTAGTAGTTATAGGCGGGCTGGGATTTACTGTGATTATGAATCTGATTGCCAAATATCTCACAAAACGCAACAACAAAAATTACCGCTTGACACTCACGACTAAATTGACTCTAATCACCACAGGATCTCTCGTATTCGGAGGAACAGTATTAATAATGCTTTTTGAGCCCTGGGGTTACCTCCTTGGCGATACACTTTACGAAGAGTTTTACCATGCAACATTTCTGTCTGTTTGTGCCCGAACTGCCGGATTTAACACAATTCCCACAGAGCTAATTAGCCATGCTACATTGATTTTAGTTATGTTTTTGATGTGGATCGGCGCATCCCCCGGGTCAACGGGGGGCGGTATAAAAACAACTACTTTCGCCGTAACTGCCTATGCACTGTATTCAATGATTATAGGCAAAGAGCGCGTTGAAATTTTCAAACGAGAAATCAGCTATTCCACCATCAAGCAAGCATTCATGGTTGTTATAGCTTCAATATTATTTATTGTAGCAGGCTCAACTCTACTCGTTTGGATGGAACCCTCAAAAGATACCACCGATTTAGTATTCGAAGTTGTGTCCGCCATTAATACAGTTGGATTATCACGCGGTGTTACCCCTGATTTAGGCACCGGCGCGAAAGTCTTAATTACATTATTAATGTATGTCGGCAGAGTAGGCGTACTAACATTTTTATTATCTTTGCATATTCCGAAAGCTGAACCACGATATAAACTTCCGGAGGAAAACGTTGTTGTCGGATAAGGTAAAATATGGCTACAAAAAATAAGTTTTGCATTATAGGACTAGGTTATTTCGGGCTAAATTTAGCACTCAATTTAGCCGAAGAAGGCGCCGAAGTCCTTGCTATTGATATTCGTGAAGAAAGAACAGATTTGCTCCAAGACAAAGTCAGTCTTGCCGTAACTATGGATTCCACCGACATCAAGGCAATCCAAAGTCTTGGAATTCGAGATATGGATGCAATTATCGTTGCCATTGGCGAAGGATTCGAAGCATCCATAAACACAACGGCAATTTTGCAGGAAATCGGTTGCAAGCGTATTATAGTCCGAGCAATATCGCCCGTTCACGAAAGATTGCTCAAATTGATGAATATACACGAATTATTAGTTCCTGAAGCCGAAGCCGCCGAACATCTCGCAAGCCGGCTTCTATTGCCCGGTTTAATCGAGTCATTTGAAATAAACCGCGATTACAGCATTTTCGAAATAAAAGTACCTAAACAATTCGTCTCGAAAAGTCTAATTGAAATTAATCTCAGGACAAGCTATAGCATGAACCTTGTCACAGTCAAACGCATCGTAAAAGTCAGAGGACTATTGACAAAAGGCGAGAAAGAAATAGTCGAAGTAATCGGCATACCGACGCCCGATTATAAATTTGTTCACAACGATATTCTCGTGCTTTTCGGCAAAGAAAATGATTTCCGAAACTTACTTTCTTTAGACGAAAAATGATAATGCTTTTTCGGCTTATAATACTTTCGTGCCTAATCTGTGGTTCTCATGCCAATGCTTTCCAAATCGGCATCAGTATAAAATCCGAACCAATCAACTTATTCGAATTAAATACTAAATTCGACGATTTCGCCCCACGATGGAACACTTGGGAGAATAAATTATATTTTAACAGCGCAACAAAAGGCATTTCAACATTTTATACTTCGGAATTTTCCGATGACTCGTTTTCTTCTCCCGCTATCGTCAAAAGCCCAATTAACCGAAAAAAAGACAGCCGTTCATACATAACATTCGTCAACCGTAACGAAGCAATACTGGGCTCTTACCACAACTACAAACGACGCCCCTATATTAACTTACACACGAGCATTTTCGTCAAAAACGGATGGTCCGAACCCGAAATTCTGACAGCATTCCAAAATGAAGCATTTATATCTCATCCCACCGTATCACCCACAGGAGATTTATTGATTTTTGCCTCAGATATGGGTAACTCCGGCGGAGAGACAGACCTTTGGATGTCATGGAAAACCGGCGACAATACATGGAGCATTCCCGTCAAGATTGACGAACTGAACTCGCACCGCAATGAAATAACACCCTATCTACACAGCTCCGACACATTGTTCTTTGCTTCCGACGGCTATGAAGGTCCCGGCGGTTATGACATTTACTATTCAGTATCTTCCGGCGGCAAATGGGAGCGACCTCGACCATTAAGCGAAATAAATACAGAGTATGATGAAAGTGACCCCGCAATCATCGCAGGCAACAAATTCATATTCGCATCAAATCGCCCGGGTGGTGCTGGCGCTTTGGATTTATACATGACTGAAATCGCCTACAGTCACTCTCAAACAATTGCAACAGACACCCCAAAATTAAAAATCCAATTTCAAGTGGCAAACATCGGTGCCACAAAAGCTCAAAACCGATTCGTGTATCCCGCTGTAAATCATATACCCAAAATATATATTGATAATATATTCCTCCATGGAGTAAGCACCTCAAATTTCTTTCATGATTACTTGCGACAAATATTCATATTTATGAAAGATGACACCAACATTGAATTGCTGACGGAATCAAACGAACACGGCAGAAGAGTTTGCGAACTACTAAACAATTGGGGCATAGAACCACACAGGACAAAACCCTCAATGCCAAATGCGAATCCACAATTGCTCGAAATAGAGCTTATTAATTGCAAAAACTGCAAAATCATCACTGCCAGTGATTTACATTTTTCCGTTAAACCCGAGATGCTCGATATTGCAATTACCGGTACAAAGCTTCCCGAAGAATATAAAGTAAATCTTACGATGAAATACTCATCTCATAGCGAAATCGTTCATATCCCCGGAGATTCTCTGCCCGCAAGATTTTTGTACCCCATCTACAATTTTTCGCAAGCACTTTTTGCCTCTGACGACCTGATTTTCACTCTTGAAATTCATTCGCATTCAAAGATTATCACCTCGACATCTAAAACTCTGCCAATTACACACACAGAAATCGGCGGCGAAATGACCATTTTTCACGAAAATCGTATATTCAAAGCACACCCACTGCCTTGTTTCGAGGGTAAACCCGTTGTTAAAAATGAAAATATCGCTGGCTTTCTCAATTATATAACCGAGAAAATTACTCCCCGAAGCCGTGTGGCAATATTTTATACAGAGGACGTAAATTCCAAATATTCAAGAGACTTTGTAAGTCAACTTTCCGGACGAACAGGCACACGAAATATCAGCACCGTAAAAATTAATCCAGATACACTACCAAAGTCTTTCGATGCACAAAATTCGATTATTATCGGGATTACCGATTGACAACAAATCCGTGCCTCTCGCTCCTTCCATCGACAAACCTGAACACTGCGTTATACACACCTTGCGGTAACCCGGACGTATCAACTGAACCCACTGAAATTATACCCTCACCGAAGTAAACCCTATTGCCCAATATATCGAAAATAGTGACTGATTGAGGTATCTTCCTGCCTGAGATAAAACTCAAAACATCTCCGACGGGATTAGGAAATATTCTCATATTACCGCCACTGATTTCATCATTTACGCTCGTTGCCAAAGCAAGACAGTCCGCAAGCAAAGGAGCAAGATTCTCACGCATCCCGCCACCGATACAGAAATAGCAGGTTCGCTCTTGACCGGCAAGCAAAGTGCCGTCGAATTTCATACCTATAACCATGCTGATGTCGAAAATCGTATCCGTCTGAACTCCAAATCCACTATTTAAAGCAGATAATCTCGAAAATTCAGAAAAATTACGCGTTATACCATAATGCAATCCCGCCGCTTGTGCCGATAATCCGCTACCGATACCAACAACACCCGCCGCTAAAGCGGGATACGGCTTGTCGGTTGTACTATAAGCAATTTGAGCCGCCGCAGAAAGCTCAGGCAAATGAGACGGAACGCCCTCAGCAAACAACTGCGTCTGATTTTTCTCGGGATACATGCCGATGTCCCAATCAAGAAAATATCCAACCGACACGTCCAAAAGCGGAGATGCGCTGATGTTTTTGACCGTCACCGCAATACGAGCAAAATCACTTGTTGCAAACGGGAAAGTGACTTCCTGCCTAATTTCAAGCCCAATTTGCCGCACTCCCGCAAATGAGTCATCAATTATTGAAATATTACCGTCGGGTTCGATGAATCTTTTAATTGGTTTAAAGTCATAATGCCCTTGCGCCCCATAGGTATAAACCGCTCTGTTGCCCGCTTCGCTGACCATTAAAGTAGAATTGCGATATAACTGATTCCCATATCCTTTGATGGAAAAACCACTCCCGTGAGGGGTTGACTCTGTCGTCGAAAAGCCGAATTCTCCGATATCACTGACAGAAAATCTCAACTTCTCGTTCTCGAAAGTACTTATGGTCTTATACGGGATGAAAATAAATCTATGAAAATCAGGTTCTTCTCCATCGGCATACACTTCGAGACGGAAAATTACTTCACCGACGAAGTTCTGAAAAATCATAAACGAAAATTCACCTGCGGTAAAATCCTCATTTCCGGAAATTTTGGAGAAAGTAACTACGCTATCAATCACAAAAACGGCATTTGCGGGGTCATGAGCTTCTTTAAGCACAATTCGCACATTTTCTGCTTCACCCAAAAAATTCTTCATCTTCACCGACAGCCGAACAATATCATCGGCAACAAATCTATCTGTAATCACACCGTTTTGATTCTTATAAATATATCGCACAGGGGCAATACCGTGAATATCTACCGGGCTACGTTCAACCATTTTCAGCATGTTCAAACGACCGGGAGCATGGAGATACTCGGCATGATTTGCAGGTAAAATCAAATCACTGCTACGCCTTACAAATTGCAGCGACTGCAATGCCGACATCCCCGGATATCGTGCACGAGCAAGAGCCAAAGCTCCTGCAACCATAGGGGCGGAGAAAGATGTACCTCCGCCCGAATTGCCATAACCGATGTTTTTCGTCGTGAATAGACTACCGGGAGCTAAAATATGCGCCTGTACTCCCAAAACGGTGCCATCATCCAAACCATCATTTATAGTGGATTCGCCTACACCAAGTACCCCGTAATATGCGGCGGGATAGAATGTAGTATATCGCGTTCCGCCTCCAGAGCCTATATTCCCCGATGCCGCAACAATCGCCACATCTCTTGCTACTGCAAAATCAACTATTGTCTGGTCAATATCGGAAAAGAGCTTCGGCGAACCCCAACTCAAGTTAAGCACCTTGCAACCCCGTACTGCCGCATAAATTATCGAAGGATAAGCATGAATGAGCCGATTGTTCTCTATTATTTTTATAGGAATGAACTTTGAGCTAAAACTTATCCCCGCAATTCCACGACTATTATCTGCCTGTGCCACAGAAATTCCGGCGACTTCTTGCCCATGAGAATTACTACCGTTAAAAGTATTGTCATGGTCAACCCCATCACGCTCCCAAGCAAAATTATATCCGAGATAATCATCTATATAGCCGTTACCATCGTTATCAATCCCGTCGCCCGGTATTTCGCCCTCATTTATCGCTAATACGTCAATCAAGTCTTCATGGTCTTGGTTTACTCCGCTGTCACTAATTCCGATTACTACATCAGAACTGCCTTTTTCAAGTGCCCATGCGTCGAACGCATTTATGAGTTGCAATGTTGTAAGCTGATTGCCTATATGAGTGTCATTCGGGATATATGACAAAAGCTCCGGCAAATAGTATGGTTCGGCAATTTCTATATGGGGATTGACTCGCTTAAATTCCTCCGCAAAACTGAGCGGCGAAAAACTTCGGTCAAACTCAAGTACATACGTACGCAATAACTTCTCTTCTGACATCACAAGTGCTGAATAATCAAAACGACTACTGGATAAAAACATCGCGCCTCGGCTAATACTCAAACTGTCGGGCAACAACTGCTTATAGCTGACAATCCCGAATCGGCTCCTGTCGAACTCCCTCTCCACCTCCGAACTCTGCAGTCCCACAATCGTTCTTACGATGAGCATATTATTCATGGCTTTCAGATTACCAATTTCAGCTATATCTTGCTCTAAGGGGTCTTGCTTTGCACTCGAAAATGTAAGCGAAATAAATAGTATCAAAAGACCAATAATCAACCTGACAGTCATTTTTAGCTCCATTTTTTATAATTAATATAAAGACACGTAAAAAACAAAAAAGTCACAAATTATTTGAGTGATTCAAGAACTATTTCCGATACATCTTTCACTTTCACATCTTCCGCATGTTTGGCTTTCACTCCGTCACTAATCATTGTCATACAAAAAGGACAGTTTACGGCAATAGTTTTGGCGCCCGTCGAAAGCAATTCCTCCGTACGCTCAATGTTTACACGTTTACCCTGATTTTCCTCCATAAACATCTGACCGCCGCCCGCACCACAACACAAAGCTCTGTCCTTGCTTCTCTCGACTTCTTTAATTCTTATTGCAGGCACGCTTAATAACGAATTCCTCGGCTCATCATAAACATTATTGTAGCGTCCCATATAGCAAGAATCATGATAAGTCAGCGATTCAACTGCGTCACCATTCTTTTTCAGCGATAATTTACCTTCCTTGATTAATTGCATAATGAATTGACTATGATGAATGACTTCGTAATCTGCCCCAAAAATCGGATACTCATTCTTGAAAGTATTGAAACAGTGCGGGCAGGTAGCAACAATCTTCTTTACATTGTATCGGCTAAGTATTTCGATATTTGCTTTGACCATCATATCGGCTAAGTACTCATTGCCACTGCGACGCGCGACGTCACCGTTGCATTGCTCTTCGGCACCCAAGATAGCGAAATTTACACCCGCTTGTTGCATCAATTCAGCAAATGCAAGCGATACCTTTTTCGCTCTATCATCAAAACTCCCCGCACATCCGACCCAGAAGAGAATATCAAAGTCGGGATTTTCCACCACTGTCTTAATTCCCTTGCCATCTGCCCAATCGGCTCTCTCGGCTTGCGAAAATGCCCATGGCGAAGCGTTATTTTCCATATTCCCGAATGTCGTCTGCAACTCTGCGGGGAAATTCGCATCCATCATCACGAGCGAACGGCGCATCTCCAAAATTGCAGGGACATGCTCAATATTGACGGGACATTCCTGCATACAAGCTCCACAAGTAGTACATTGCCACAGCGCCTCAATGCTTTGGTAATCACCAACAAATCTTTTATTAAGAACTTGCCGTTCCGCCTCGCTCAAATTTGTTTCATTTTGTGATTGTACCTGTTTTGCAATGATGGGCATTTTGTCCTTCGTGCGTTCGCGAATCTGTATAATTACCTCTCGCGGGTCGAGCACCTTACCCGTAATACTTGCCGGGCAAACGCTCGTACATCTACCACAATGAGTGCATGTATATCCGTCCAGTAGCGTTTTCCATTTAAAATCTTCGACATCGACTACACCGAACTTCTCGTGATTTTCATTCTCGAAATCAATCTTGCCAAGTTTATTCGTGGGCCCGATGTTCGAGAAAAACACGTTAGGCACCGAAGTTAGTACATGCAAATGCTTCGAAAACGGCAAATAATTCATAAAAGCCAGTACCAATACTATATGTAGCCAGAATACAATTTCATGCAAAATAAACGGTGAAGCACCAAACAACGGAGCTATAAGCTCTGATACAGGTCTATAAGCCCAAGTTGCATCATTGCCCATTGTAATCAAAGTTGCATTTTCTATAAGCAAAAATGTCACGATACAAAAAATCGCAATCAAAATCATTGCGGCTTCGACCTTTTCTGATTCCACTTGTAATCGTTGGACTTTTGCCACATATCGCCTTTGGAGCGCCCAAACTACTGCTGTAATGATAGCTACGCAGAATAAATCCGTCAAAATGGTAATCAAAGTGTAAACAGGACCAAGCCAATTAAAAACTTGATTTATGCCAAAACCTGTGAATATCGAATTAAGCACTGAAAAAAGCAATATCAGAAAGCCCCAAAAAATCCCCGCATGAATGGGACCCGCCTTTTTATCACGTAAAATCTTCGTCTGCCCAAATGCCACAAGCAGGGTCTGCTTTATACGTTCAGATATGTTATCAAAGCGATTGTCGGGTTGGGCGAGCTTGAGATAGTTGATTAAAGTAAGTATGTTTTTTATAAAGTAGGCAAATGCTGCTATAAGCAACACAACAAACACTATGTTTTTCAGTCCGAAGTCCATATAACAATTCCGTTTTTGTCAAGAAAAATTCAAAATTTGTCAAAAATAATTAAGCAAATTAAGCAATGACAAACGAATAGACAAAAGCAAATCCCGAATTAACAAATTATAAGTGAAAATTCATTTGTAATTCGGGATTCAAACGGGGTTTTTATTCGGTTTTAAGCTGCTTATATAGTAGTTCGTAGGAATTTTTTACCCTTTTATCGGTCACAAGATAATTCTCAATAGCAGTGCATGAGTGCAGTACAGTCGAATGGTCGCGACCGCCGAAGTTGGCTCCGATGATTTTCAAAGAATTCGCAGTCAGCTTTTTCGCTAGAAACATACACATCTGCCGAGCAAGAGCAATTTCATGCTTTCGTGACTTTGATTCAATTGTCTTGATGTCAATTTGGTAGTATTCCGAAACGACATTTTTAATATCTTTTATCGTGACTTCGCCTTTTTGTTTTTTCGAAGCACCATGCACAACTTCTTTTACCAAATCGAGCGTCATAGGCTTTCTGTCCAAAGTCACTTTTGCAATCAAGCCGATTAAAACACCTTCAAGCTCTCTGACGCTCGATTTGACGTTTCGGGCAATATACTCTATGATATCAGAGGTGAGCGTAATACCCTCATCCGAGCTTTTTCGGGAAAGAATAGCCATTCTCATCTCAAAATCCGGAGATTTAACATCCGCACTTAGACCCCATTGTACCCGAGAGATTAGTCTGTCATCAACGTCGGTCAATTCTTTCGGGGCTTTGTCGCTTGTGAGAATAATTTGTTTACCCGATTGATACAGCACGTTGAAAGTATGGAAAAAATTATTCTGAGTAGCTTCTTTACCTCCGAAAAATTGAATGTCATCAACCATCAGCACATCAATTGAACGATAGAAATTGATAAACTCACTTACTTTGTTATCGCGAATTGAATTCACAAAATCATTCGTGAACATGTCACTCGTAGTATAGAATACCTTCAATCGCGGATTACTCTCTGTAATTTGATTGCCAATAGCCTGGATGAGATGAGTTTTGCCCAAGCCCGGACCACCATAAATCACAAGAGGGTTGAATTTTGTTTTACCAGGATTATTGCTTACGGCAATTGCCGCTGAACATGCCAATTGATTACTTTCCCCCGCGATAAGGTTCTCGAAAGTATATCTCGGATTTAGATTTGTTATGAAATTATTATTGCTGAGTTGGACGGCTTCAAAAGGGATATGATTCTGGGATTCGGGTTGTTTTTTCTTAAGACCGGGTAATTTGACGCTTGACCTGGCAGCATCATTCGTATGATTGAAAATAATCTTGTAATTCAGCTTTGCCTCTTCGCCTATAATTTTCTTTACCGTAGCACGCATCAACTCAAAGTAATGCTCTTCAATCCACTCATAATAAAATTGGCTCGGCACCGATACAGTCAATTCGGAATCTTTCAATTCCAATGGCTCGATTGGCACAAACCAAGTCTTGTAAACTTGATTTGTTACGTTGTCTTTGATGAAGTCGAGGCATCTGTTCCAGATTATCTTGGGTCTTGATTTATGCTCATGACCGGATTTATGCACTTGTGCTTCTCCGATAAGCTCTTCAGTGCTTGAACCCTCGGTTTCTTCACAATACTCTGTAGTTCTGTTTGTCACTATTACTCCCTTTTTATATTGAACACACAAAACAATTTCGCTTTGATGTACGTTGTTGAATAAAACTTTTGAGGAAAAAAAAACACCTAACGAGAACGCAATCTTAGGTATTTATTCCCGCGGCAAATTCAAATTATACAAATTGCAAATTCACCACACTGTAAAAATGTAAACTTTCGCAATAAATAGCAAGAAATTTATTTTCAAATTGTAAAATTTTTTATTTGGAAATTTTAAGTAATAATTTTATCAAGGTTTTAGAAAATTAACATTCCGTTCATGATTTTTTCATTTTTGACAACGTAGTATTCATCAGCATTTTGAGATTTATATGTTAAGATTTGATTAAGAGAGTTTGAATTATCTGTGTAATATATTGATAATCATATCGCTTACATGGACTGCTTATTCAGTCAAGCTATTTAGAATATTAACAAAGACTAAATAATTAACGACCGATAATATTTCCTGAAAATATGCAGGTTTTCAAGCATTAAACAAATGTGTAACTTTTTCGTTTATTATAACATCTATAAGCTAAACAATGAACGCAAAATTTATGAAGATTTATACTTCGGCGGCAATATTTATTATTCTCTTCATCTTTGCATTTTCTTCGACTGATGCAGCATGGAGACAGAATACGAATATGCCTCCGGATTACCTCAATCGTACATATCTTGACGTATATTTCTTGACGTCGAACCCCCAGTACGGATGGATTTGCGGTTTCGAAGGACGCGTTCTCCGAACTACAAACGGCGGGCAATCGTGGCAAGCTCTTAGAATAGTCCCGCAGAGCGACGATAACATCCAGCTAGAAAGCATTCACTTCGTAAACGAAAAAATCGGCTTTACGTCAGGCCCTTCGACCTCCGCTTTCGGGGAAGTATCATACCTGTTCAAATCCACCGACGGAGGTGCTACTTGGTTTAACATCACTCCCCGCGGCGCCACAACTATTTGGGGCAACTATTTTATAAACGAAAATCTCGGATTTGCACAAGGAGGCGGCTGCGACACACCGCAAATGTTCTGGAAAACCACAGATGGCGGCGCCACATGGACTTTTTCGAGATATTTCGAACTCGAGTCAAAAATTTCAGATGTTATCGTTTATCCAGACGGGACCGGATTTGCCGCAGGTAGCGGAGCATTGTGGTTCACAACCGATTTAGGCAATTCTTGGGCTATACGCTCCCGCACGGGAAATTATGATTGGCACGAAGAGATAACTCACGCCGGACTGACACATTTTTTACCTTATTCCGGCGGTTGTAACGGCAATAACAACGAACCATACGGTGGTGTAGCATATACTAATGACGGAGGCAACACTTGGAAACGCTTTTCTACCGGTGCCCCCATGTACGGTACTTTTCTCCATGACGAAAAACGCGGTTGGGGCGCCGGTTTCGCGCGAGCAATAGTCTATACAAGTGACGGAGGCAATACTTGGGTATGGGATAATTGCGGCATCCCCCCAGGAACCAATCTCGACGATATTTGGTTCATTGACGACACTACGGGTTGGGTCGTCGGAGATGGTGTTTATGAATATTTTATTCCCGTCTTCCCGGCACCCGAAATCACTGCCCTCACTGACACAACAATCTGTGTTGGCGATACAGCCAAACTATCATTAGTAGGCGATTATGACTTTTTCCAATGGTCCAACGGAGCTACCACACGTACAATTAGCGTCACACAGCCGGGGACATATTATGTCACGGTCTATATCGACTCCATTTGTTATCGCGGACTCTCAAATTCAATTACAGTAAGCTATCATCCTCGCAAAGAAATAGCTCTTGCGATGGCACCGGGTCAAATCCCCTGCGAGGGGACAACGGTCGAAATCACGACATCAAATCAATTTATAAATTACAAATGGAGCGACGGCAGCACGGGTAATTCACTCTTTGTATCTCGAACAGGCACCTACCAAGTCGAGGTTACTGACCAAAACGGCTGTACTTACACCGATTCAATACAAGTGAACTTCTTTCCTACACCCGTACCCGACGCATTTTTGAGCCGTACGAGAAACGTCTGTATCGGAGATACAGTTACCTTGTTCGCAACCCCGGGATTTAATGAATATTTTTGGTTTAAAGAACCAGAAGCTACTCATTTCTCCACCGAAAGAAGCATAATCGTCAACGAAAGCGGCATTTATTATGTTGTAGTAGTCAATGAATTCGGATGCAAGGCAGCATCGCACGCAATCGAAGTAATTTTCCGCAATGAAACTGATAAACTCGACTTCTCATTCCGACTTAATGAAGAATTTCAAATTGAAAATACACCCTTTGGCAGATTAAAATGCGGTTTATTGGAAATCCGCAATATCACGCAGGAAAGCTTTATCCTCGAAGATTTGTATATGTTCCAGAATATTGCCTTCACCACCCCTCTGTCGCAATTTCCGATAACTATCGCACCAAACGCAACAATTCAACTCAAAGTATGCTTCTCACCCATAGCCTTAGGACCAGCACGCGATACACTGCTTATAGCTGATAACTGCACCGACAGGCTAATCAAACTCCTTGCAAACGGAACATTAGACTCTGCCAAAGGCGACAGCCGTTGTGATGTACGCTTATTCTTCACACCCAAAGAAATCTCCGGCAGATACCTTTATATAAGCGAATCCTATCCCAACCCTGCATCAAATTCCATTTCGATTGATTACCAATATGAAGACGTATCGGACTTTGCCCCGGGCATCACCGCTCAATTAACAGATATGCACGGCAAAATTCTGCTCAACGGCACCATCGAAAATATTGCCGATGTCAGCGACGAACATGGCATACTGCGCATGGGAAAAATAAAATTCGACACTTCACAACTCAATACAGGACTTTATTTCATTAAAATCTCCGCAATCGGAGAAGTACGAACCAGCAAAATGCTCATAAGCAAATAATGCTTATTTTTGCTTTGATATGAGTGCTAAGAAGATTTGTTTTATCGGACTATTCGACGCCAAAAACGACGCTCGCACGTTGAACATGGCAATTGCCCTGAAAAAATTCGATTGCGAAGTTACAATTGTTAATATAGGCGATTCAATTACTTCCCAATTACTCAACTCACAGTATATTAGCTGTGTCAACATCAACGTTGATTTACGACAAAAACTACGTTATATTTGGCTCGAATATCAACGCGAAACCATCGCAAAACTCAAGTATTCCGAATTTGACATCATAGTCGCCGAAGACGTTTATTCGCTCAGCGCGGCGGCTCAACTGTCAAAACAGACCCGAGCCAAGTTGCTCTACGATTCCCGCGAAATTTACTCCGCACTCGGCACTCTTACTGGCAAAGAAATGCAACAATACCTTATCACTCTAAAAGAAAAATTTTACATACGCAAAGTGGACAAAATAATCGTTTCAGGCGATTTGGATTCAGAATATCTCCGCAAATCCCTTACCGATAAAATTCCTTACTTTACAATAATGAATCTCCCTTATTACAGCGTACGCACCAATAAAAATCTTTTCCGAGAAAAATTTCCAATATCGATAGACACCAAAATTGTCCTATATCAAGGCATGCTAATGAAGGGACGCGGACTTAGAAGCACAATCGAAGCCATTGATTTGCTCAATAATACTTCGCTCTGCATTATGGGTGCGGGAAATTATCGTCATGAGCTACAAAAATACATCGAACGACGTGGTCTATCACACAAAGCATACATTGCCGAACCCGTGCCATACGCTGAACTTCACAATTGGACATGTTCGGCAGATACGGGGGTACTTCTGTTTGAGCCAATAAGCATTTCATACGAATTAGCTTTGCCAAATAAACTATTCGAATATTGTATGGCTCAAATTCCCTCAGTAGCTACCGATTTGCCGGCAATCCGGCAAATCGTCGAAAACACCCCGATTGCCGTCTTAGTCGGTAGAGAAATAAACGTCGAAAAAATCGCCCAAGCAATTTCAAAAACCTTTGAGCCGGAATTTAGAGCAGAATTCACCAAAAATATTGGCGAAGCCTCAAAAAAATACTCCTACGAAACGCAATTCGAAATCATAAAAGAGATTTTCGAATTATGATATACTTCTTGATTTTACTCCAACAAGTTATTGCCTCTTCAACCCACATCGTAGCTAAATCACTGACTTTTGGCGTTCTTCCTGCGGTGATACTTTTCTACCGCTCGGCGATATCCTCTTTGGTCTATATTGTTTGGATGGGCTTTCGGCACAAAGAAATCATAAAAATTGACAAAAAAGATGTCAAATACATCGCCCTGCTCGGCATTATAAATATTCCGCTAAATCAATTTCTATTTTTGAACGCAATAAGCATGACATCCGCACCAAATGTTTCGCTTGCTTATGCTTTGACCCCCGTTTTCGTATTCGTCATCGCTATCATTTTCTTAGGCGAAAGAAACAACATCATGAAAACCTCCGGCATCGTTTTAGCCGTTATCGGAGCGATAACCTTACTTGCCGAAAAGGGCTTCAATTTCACTTCCGAAGGCTTCAAAGGCGACATACTCGCTCTCGCCGCAAGCTTCTCGTGGGCACTATATACGATAATCGGCAAAAGAATCACACACAAATACGGAGCCATTTATGCAACAACGCTTACTATGGTGAGCGGATTTATCTTCTATATTCCCGTTTTCCTATTCTTGCCCTATAATATCAGCCTGACAGCAAACATAGACGAACTAAACATACTCGGTTTCATCTATCTCGGCGCTGTAACATCTGGTGTAGGTTATGCCATATGGAATTATGCCCTAACAAAAATCGAAGCATCAAAATTAGCCGTGTTCAATAATCTGCAACCATTGCTAACTGCAGTTCTCGCACTACTCTTCTTCGGCACCCCCGTGACACCTTACTTCATCGGAGGAGCAGTAACAGTCATCGCAGGCGTAATCCTTACACAAAAGGGATAAGCCATATTACAAATCGCTTCACAAAACTCGTCGTCGAGAACTCATCTATTATAAAAATACGTCTTTACGACATCATCGCTGGCTTTGACATATTTAACAGCCAACCCGCGATTTTTTCCGATTTCGATTAACGGTATCGGAACGAACGGAGTAATCAATTCCAAAATTTTACCGTTGCCGAGAGCATTCATTTTAGATATCACTTCATGCATCGGGTGCCCGCCAGACTCGATTATAGGACGAGCATCAAAACTCTCTTGGATGGAGCTTCCAACAATTTCAAATTCATCAAATACCATTTTATCTCCTTCATTAATTTCAATAATATCTTCAATCCCCGCTGATTTACGGAGTTTATTTACAAGCTCGCCCACGTTGATTCCCGCAATTCGTGCCGCTTGCTCAAGCGATGCCACTTTTGCAACCGTCTTTCTAAGTATGGGATTCTTCAATTTCGAAAATTCGGGAGCAATCGCAATCAATTCATCCTCCAAGTGCGGATAATGGTTTAATAGCTCTGCTACCTTGGTCTTCGGTGTAATCGGGTGTGTTTTCATATTATCTTCTCTCCGAATAGCTCAATAATCTTTGTTCGCCCTCTAATTGTCTGTGCTTTGTCAGATTCTGAGTTACTTCAAGCGTCCCCAAATATTCACCGTCTTTACCACGTACCGCAAAATATTCAATATAAACAAATTTTCCATGGAAATTTATCCAAAAAGCGGCGCTATCTTCTCTACCCGAGCGAAAATCCTCGACGATTTTATCGACTATGTGCATACTCGAAGGCGGATGGCAAAGCCGCACATCGCGAAGCAAAATAGCACGACTCCTCTCGAAAACTCTTTCCCTGCCTTCGGAAAAGTATCTGACCTTATCGTTTTTGTCAACAAAGGTTATGTCAACGGGTAGAGTATTCAGAATGCCCAATAGTTCATCATAATTCAATCTACCGGTCGGGAAAGCCAAATCATCGCTTGTTTGAGTTTCAACAGCTTGGCTTTCGAGAGCTACTTTCGGTTTCCATTCCACTTTGGGGTCATACAAGCAGTAGCCATATTCGCCCGTTTGTTTATATATTTCATACCAATCTATTTCAGTCAATTTATCGAGAGCCATCGGCAGAAGAATTTTCTCCTCTTTGGTTATCATATCCGTTATAGCAAAAAGCGCGGGCGCTATCAGCGTCTTGTATAAAATCGAAAAATCACCCGCATCATCAACCACATCAAGAGAAACAAGCACGGCTTTCAATTGCTCACGTATTTCGTCATGCTTGCCCCACATCACTTTAGGAGGCGCCGTAATACCCAATTTTTCGAGATAGGGGAAAATCAAAAATTCCTTCCGCTTATAGTGTTTGTCAACATCCATCAGCGTATTAAACTTTCCTTTCAGCGTCATTGCCGCTTTTCTCAATTCATCGGTTCTAAGTTCGGCAGTAATGCCCCCGATTGCATCATTTATTTCTGCTACAAGTTCCTCGATTTCTCGATTCTCCTTTTTCATGGTGTCTACGGGGTGACCGGGTAAAACAATTTTTGCTGACGATAAATCTATCCGCCCCGCTAAAACAGCACTATGTATATCGCACAATTTCTGTATCTCTTCAACAGGAAGCCCTTCGGCAACAAGCTCCTGCTCTGCTTCGACTACTTCACCATACGGAATACTGCCCAAAGATACTTCCAGTTCCCGACGCACTTCATCGGGTTCGCTACCCTCGTGCAGTTTTAATATTAGTTCTTTCAGCCTGCTTTTACGCAATTCCGAGTTGTTGATTAGCTCGCTCATTTCTCACTCCTTTTGTGGGTAATAATTCTCAATTATCAAATTTAATAAAAATTTTTAAAAATAACATTAATATTGTAATCAGACTTTTTATTCCGCTTTATATTGTAATAAAAAAAGAGCCATTCCATGGAACAGCCCTTGAAAAAATATTTTTAAATGCCTTATCTGGCGATTTGCATTGCCTTGGTTATTGATTTGCCGTTGAATTTCAAAGTATAGAAGTATGCACCTGCGGGAAGATCCAAAGCAGAGAAGCTTACTTGCCAGAAACCTGCATCAGTATAAGCATTGCGTACATTCATTACTTTTTGACCTAAGGAGTTGAAAATATCTATAGTCACCAATCCGGAAGCACCAATCTGATAGTTGATATATGCTTCGTCTGAAATCGGATTTGGCGCCATGTCGAACAATCTGAAATTATATGCCTTTTCATCAATGCTGTTGACTCCGGAAAGCCCTTCGGGAATTTGTATCACGGGATTACTTATATTGCTTGGATTCAGACCGTCGAATGTAGCAACTAAAATATGTTGGCGGATCCATTGACCTATCAAGAAATTCTGGAGAAAATAAGGATAGTTGCTTCTTGGCGGATTTGTTAACCTTACAGTTGCATGTTCAATTACCGGAATCTTGTTGATGCTCGGAATAATATTGGGAATCCAAGTCCCTTTGTTCATCCAAAGGTCATCGGTAACATTAATCACAGGCGACCACTGTGTACCGTTTACGGCTCTATACGAGAAGAAAATATCCGTAGTAAGCAGTGAGTCCACGAAACCTGAACCTAATAGTTGAACAGGATTCTCCAAGGAGACTATTTCACGATGATCCATCCACTTAGCAACAAGATATTGACCATCGGCAGTGCGAGCTAACTGTAATTCGTGTTGCCTTGGGTTGTCGAAAACAAGGTCTTGGTCTCTTGCCCTGTTAGTATCATTGATTACAAAAGGATTTCTCCATCTGTTGCCGCTGAACGTTGCAATTTCTCTCATACCCCATTGACCGCCTTTTCTGAACGCTTCGACAATATAAGAATCACGTTCGCCCGAACCTTCGGTATAGAAGCTCGAAATCCTGTAGGCAAAACTGTATTCGTCTTCAGCAATTACAGTAAAGCCATTCGAACCGTATGCATAATCTAGGTTTACCGGGACACCGACAGCAGGATTGCCTCCCTTGAACGTTACGAAATCATCAATTAAAGAGCGAGACATTTTGTTGAACTCCGAAAATGTTTTACCGTTATCTATAGATTTTGCTACGCCAACCACTCTGTCTCTGCCTTCTACATTGGGTTTAAAGAAGTTATTGACGGCCGCGTACAAATTACCTTGTGCATCAACGTCAATACTCATCGTACCTTGATATGAATTACTCAACTGTTCACTTGGCCTGAATTGGTCATAATTGAATTGAGGCGGTATCGTCGAGCTACCATCTTGTATATCGAGAGAAATGTAATTAATACCATAATAACCGTACTGGACAAACTCACTTGCAGGGTTCAGAATACCGGCCGTATAGAACCAGTTCCCGTTCTTTGCACTCGAACCTATAGTTTGAGCAAACAACCATCGCTGTTGTCGCCCCGGATTGTTTGACAATGGGCCGGTTTCGGGATTGTCGAAATATTTGAAATTATTCCCTTCATATGCTATGAACAAACCACCATGATTGGGATATTCGGGTGGATTCTTTGTTGTATCGACTTTAAAGTAGCGCCCGTAAATCAAATACTTGAAATTTGCCGGATTTGTTTCGTTATTCGGATTGAGTACCGCAATCGAAAGATTTGTGGGTATTTCACCCCATTTACGGTAAACCTCGTATCTCTGCCAGTTATCGCCACCGTCTCTCGACGCATAGATGTAAATCAGACCTGTCAACCTCGCTGAGTCAACGTTAGGCACTCTGGTTCTGTCTGATTGAACAAACAGCAAAGTTCCCGAGTTCGGCTCATATACAAATGGTGTCACCTCGGAAAAATAGGAATTGAAAATCAAGTCAACTGTGGTCGCCATTGCCCTGAATTTGCCTTGTTGCATCGGAACATGGTCCTTATCAAAACCGTATTCCGGAAGAACTTCTAATAGCTTGCCTTCATTAAGGGATGGATGCACAGGCGAAGGCATTGGTTCGCTCAAAAATAAGCCTTGTGAGTAAACTATTGCAGGTAATGCAATCATCACAAAAATTGTGTAGAAATATTTTTTCATTACTTACCTCAAAAAAATTAAAAATAAATATTATGTTTAGAAATTGTACTCATAGTAAATAACAAAGTTAATGACTTTGGTCTTATTAACAAAAATTTATTTCAGATTTTTGCTCTCAAAGTCATATAGAAAGACAACGCAATCATTCAAAAAGTTACAAGTTTTTTCGGAATTGGACTAATTTTTTCGATATATAGAAAATCTAATGATTTTCTTATCAAATTACCTTGCAAAATCGGCAATTTAGCAATTAACTATTCAATTTCCTTTGTAAAACTTATAATATTCGGCTATCAACTTAAATGCTTCGCGAAGAACCTCTTCTTGCGGCAAAGTCACTATTCTAAAATGCGACGACCCCGGACGTTGCCCGAAACCAGCTCCGGGAACTACAATTACCCCCGTTTCCTTGATTAATTCAGTCACAAAATGATTATCGTCTTCCAAATCTATCGAGGGGAAGGCATAAAAGGCTCCTTCGGGCGACACAAGGTCAATACCATCAATTTCAGCAAAAGCATCAAGCATGATGTCGCGACGTTGCTCCAAACGCCTCACCATCTCAGCAAGGTGAGATTGGTCGCCTTGTAACGCAGGTACTATCGCATATTGCTCAGCGTGATTCGATGATATGCGAGAGCGGAGCAATTTGTTGATTGCTTCGACATAATCGCCCAAATATTCCTGTTTACCACTCACTACCCCCCATCCTATTCTAAATCCCGGAGCTACATAATTCTTCGACAGACCCGAAAAAGTAATACACGATACTTCATCATCCAATGCCGCTATGGAAGTCATTTTCTTGCCGTCGAAAATCAACTTATCATAAATTTCATCGGTAAAGAGCACCAAATTATGCTCTTTGGCAAGATTGACAAGCTCAAGCAAGGTTTCGGGCTGGCATACCGAACCCGTCGGATTATTCGGATTAATAAGCACAATTGCCCGTGTCCGCGAATTAATCTTACTGCGAATATCTTCAATGTCGGGTTGCCAACCGTTGAACTCGTCTAAATAATAAGGATTCGGCTCAAGCTCGAGTTTACTCTGAACTGCTGTATAAAGCGGATAGCCGGGGGTCGGCATCAGGAAATTCTCCCCTTGATTAAGCAATGCCGATAAGCAAATTTCAATTGCCTCGCTGGCTCCGTTTGTAACAAAAGCGTCGAGAATATTCTTGATACCCTTATTCTCGGCATCAAGTCTAATCGCTTCGAGCGCCTGCTTGATACCCGACGATGGTGCATAACCGTTTTTGTTGTCGCGAATAGCCCTACAAGTTGCTTCTACGACAGTTTCAGGCGTGGTGAAATCATAAATGTTCGGGTCGCCAATATTCAGGTAGTACATTTTTTTGCCCGTTTTTGCTACTTGGTCGGCAAGTGATATAATATCACGAATAGCATACTTAACATTTTCAGTCTTCTTGGCAGGGATAATTGTTGATAAAGCCATATTTTCTCCGTAATAAAATAAATAATCGGATTTGAATTGTTACACAAATCCGATTACAAAATTACGAAAAATTAACCGATTATTAAAATATTACGAGCACCCACTTGTCGAACCACAATCCTCACAAACAGTGCAACTTCCGTTACGTTTGACCCGCATAGAGCCACAATTGGAACAATGTTCGCCCGTATATCCGAATGACTGAGCCTCGGAGGCAAAATTTACTTTCACCTTGCGGCTCGCCCCGTTTCCGTTAGTTATTCTGGTCTCATCAACCAAAGCAGCAAATTCAGCGGGCTGAGTTTCGGTTTTCTTTATCGGCTCTTGAGGCAACTCATCTACAGGCGGGGCCACTTCCTCATCCTCTAAAGGCTGACTATGAACAGGTAGCTTTTTACCATTGATTTCGGGATCTTCGTCAACGGCTTTCACATGTACAAAGTCGTTCCTACCCAAATAATCATAACCCAAGGAACGGAACACGTAATCAAGAATTGACGTTGAATTTTTAATTGCTTCGTGACCTTGCACCGTGCCTGCCGGCTCAAATCTTGTGAAAGTAAACGTATCCACGAGGTCTTCGAGTGGAACACCGTACTGCAATGCTTTTGAGGTAAGGATAGCAAAACTGTTCAACAACCCGCGGAAAGACGCCCCCTCTTTGTACATATCAATGAACAGTTCGCCCAAAGTGCCGTCTTCATATTCCCCCGTACGCAAGAACACTTTATGCCCGCCGACTACCGCCTCACGAATATGACCGTGGCGCTTCTTGGGTAGTTTTTGCCTAACAAGTTTATATCGTTGTCTATCGGCGATAATTTCTTGCACCTCTTTGGGTCCTTTTGTTTCATCAAGAGTATTCTCGTCACCCAAAGTCACAACTTCGTCCAACCCTTTATAATTCGCAGAGTTCAACGGTTGTGAAAGCTTCGAACCGTCTCGATAAATGGCAATTGCTTTGAGCATGAGCTTCCACGATTTCATGTGAACTTCGCTAATCTGACCGACGTTTGCATGAGCGGGCATGTTGACGGTCTTGGAAATTGCCCCCGAAATAAACGGTTGTGCCGCCGCCATAATCCTGATATGAGCCATGTAATCAATATATCGCTTGCCCTTTTTGCCACATTTATTCGCTGTATCGAAAATCGGCAAATGCTCTTGCTTGAGATGCGGTGCACCCTCTATCATCATAGTGCCACACACGTAATCATTGGCTTGGTCGATTTCAGCATCTGTATAGCCAAGCCTCTTCAGCAAATCAAAACCCGTTTCTTCGTATTCTGCCTTTTTGACACCGAGTTTTTGAAGAAAATCTTCGCCCAAAGTCCATTTATTGAACGCAAACTTAACATCGAATACATTGTCAAGCTGAGATTCAATAGCCTCAATTTTATCATCTGTAAAGCCCTTCTCCTTGAGCGATTTTTTATTTATTGCGGGGCAACCGATTAAAGTACCACTTCCCTTGCAATACTTTTCAATATCTTCGATCTGCTGCTCCGAATAACCCAATTTAGTCAATGCCTTGCGAACGGATTGATTGACTATTTTGAAATAACCACCGCCGGCTAACTTTTTGTATTTGACGATTGCAAAATCCGGCTCAATGCCCGTTGTATCGCAATCCATAAGCAAACCTATCGTCCCGGTAGGTGCTATTACCGTAACTTGAGCATTGCGGTAGCCATAATTTGTTCCTACTTCGAGTGCTTCGCTCCAACACTCCTTTGCCGCTTCGACAAGTTCAACCGGACAATACTTCGGGTTTATACCCATAGGACGAATAGTCAAGTCCTCGTATTCCGCAGGTGCTACATTATGAGCCGCACGACGATGATTGCGAATAACACGCAACATCGCCTCGCGATTATCCTTAAACCCAGGGAATGCTCCAAGCTCCTTAGCCATTTCTGCCGAAGTTGCATAAGACTGCCCCGTCAACATTGCGGTAATTGCACCCGCCCAGCTTAATGCTTCAGGGGAATCATACGGAATACCGTTTACCATAAGCAAGGTCCCGAGATTTGCGTATCCAAGCCCCAAAGTACGGTATCTGTAGCTCAATTCAGCTATTCTATTCGAAGGAAACTGAGCCATCAACACCGAAATTTCCAGCACTATTGTCCACAAACGAACACCATGACGGAAATCTTCAATTTTAAAAGTAGAAGATTCCTCATCGTAAAACTTCATCAAATTCAAACTTGCCAAATTACATGCAGTATCATCAAGGAACATGTACTCACTGCACGGATTGCTCGCATTGATTCTGCCAGAGTTCGGACAAGTGTGCCACTCGTTAATCGTTGTATCGAATTGCAAACCCGGGTCGGCGCTCTTCCACGCCGAAAGATTAATCTTATCCCATAGACCTCTTGCACGAACGGCTCTTGCAGTTTCATTTTTCGCTCTCCATTTGAGTTCCCACATCTCGTCGTTCTCGACAGCGTACAAAAACTCATTCGTCACACGCACGGAATTATTCGAATTCTGCCCGCTGACAGTAATATATCCTTCGCCTTCGTAATGCGTATCGAAAACGGGAAAATCCAATGAAGTAAATCCTTGGTTTACTAAGTCAATCACTCGCTGAAGATGATTTAGCGGAACTCCGCGATTGAGTGCTTTCTGAATTAATGTGCGAAGCGCCTTGTTGGTCTTAATATCCGAGCCGTGAGTAATCGCTTCCTCCATAATCGCTTTCATGAAAAAAGAATTTATCCGCGAACCCGCAACCAATGCAGCAACTTTTTCCTCCTCTTTAGCTTTCCATTCGATAAACTCTTCGATATCGGGATGGTCAATATCCACAATTACCATCTTTGCTGCCCTGCGTGTGGTCCCGCCTGATTTAATTGCCCCCGCCGCACGGTCGAATATCTTGAGAAAACTCATCAATCCAGACGAATAACCGCCGCCGGATAATTTTTCGCCCGCACCACGTAAATTTGAAAAATTCGTCCCCGTTCCGCTTCCATACTTGAAAATACGTGCTTCACGCGTAGCCAAATCAAAAATACCGCCCTCATTCAACAAATCATCATTCACTGATTGAATAAAACAAGCATGAGGTTGGGGACGCGTGTATGCATCTTCTGACTGCGTCAATTTCCCCGTATCGGGTTCAATGTAATAGTGCCCCTGCTTACTTCCGGTAATACCGTAGGCAAAATTCAATCCTGTATTAAACCATTGCGGCGAGTTAGGAGCACACATTTGTTTGAGCAACATAAATGCTATTTCGTCATAAAAGATTTTGGCGTCTTTCTCAGTATCGAAATATTTATATTTCTCGCCCCAGAACCGCCAAGCTCCCGCAAGACGATGCACCACCTGCTTGACGGATTTTTCACTCCCGAGCATGGGATTCCCCTTCTCATCGAGCAATGATTTACCCGAGTCGTCATATTGAGGCACTCCGGTTTTACGGAAATATTTTTGTGCCAAGATATCGGTAGCCAACTGCGACCATTGCGACGGCACTTCGATATCGCTCATCTCGAATACCAAAGAGCCGTCAGGATTTCTCAAAACAGATGCCCGTCTGGTATAGGTAAACATATCGTAGGGAGCGGTTCCCTCTTTAGTAAATCTTCTCAAGATTTTCATAAGTTATCCGAATTATATAATGAAAAATTATTTTCGTCTGCAGTGGGGGGTAAGCTAACAATAGGACTGAATCAATGTTTCCCCCCATTAATTATCCTCGCGAATGTTTTTTTGTTTTATCTTTATGCTTGTATGCAACATAATGAAAATTTAGAAACAGACAAAAAAAATACGCGGAATTATTAATTTTTTCACTCCCTAAAACACCCGACTTTTAAAAAAACATCTCAAATCGGAGAAATAAAACTAACTAAAAATTAACAAGTCACAAAATGTATTTTTTCCACAGCTTCAACTCTAAAATTTTCCTTATATTAGTTACAACGATTTAGACAAATTAGTTCATAAAAAAATGTTTCAACACATAGATGAATGGCTTTTTTATGCTGTCAACCACGGCTGGGCAAATCCGTTTTTCGACAAAATCTTTCCCTTTATTACCCATGTGGATAGCTGGTTACTCCTGTATTTGGCTGGATTTTACATACTTCTGTTCCGCACCGGTACTCACGGAAGAATTGCCGCAATAGCATTAGCATTAACCATTCTCGCAACAGACCAATTGAACAGTTCCGTTCTTAAAGAATTATTCGGAAGAATACGCCCCTGTCACACCCTCGAGCATGTACGCCTGCTCGTTGATTGCGGAGGAGGCAAGTCCATGCCCTCGTCTCATGCGGCGAATAATTTTGCGGCGGCACTTGTACTTACTATATTTTTCCGCCGCGAACGCTTCCTCTTTTTCGGGATAGCTACATCTATGGCATTATCGCGAGTTTATATCGGAGTTCACTATCCTGCGGATATTCTATTAGGTGCTGCCGTCGGATTGATTATCGCCACAATAGTGACATTTGCTACTACAAGGGTCGCTGCGAGATATTTCCCGGTATACCCAAATACGTCTTACGATTCTCGTCTAAAATCACGCCATCGCCCATAACACAGAGCCTGTCGGCAAAATTCGCTACCTCGTTGCTGTGGGTAGCAATAAGCATTGTCAGTTTATAATCTCGTTTTATTTCAGCCAATAAATCAAGCACTGCACGCGAATTAGCCGAATCAAGATTGCCCGTCGGCTCATCTGCAAGCATGATTTGAGGTGAGTTTATAAGTGCTCTCGCTATTGCAACACGCTGTTGCTCACCCCCTGAGAGTTCGGTCGCTTTGTGCTCAAGCCGATGCGTCATCCCTACTCGCTCAAGTAAATCGAACGCTTTCGATTTGAGTGCCTTGCGGGAACTGCCCGCTATTATGCCGGGAATCATCACATTTTCAAGTGTTGTAAATTCGGGCAATAAATGATGAAACTGAAAAATAAAACCAATAAATTGATTGCGAAAACGGGATAATTTGCTGTCATTCATCTTAAGAATATCAAATTCATCCTTACCCGTATTGTAAATTATACTTCCGCCATCAGGCTTATCCAATGCCCCGAGAATGTACAGCAAAGTACTTTTACCCGCACCAGATGGCCCCATGAGAGCGACAGAATCGCCGTAATCAACCGAAATATTCAAGCCCCGAAGCACATCAATCGTTGTGTTTGCCTCGATTTTAAAGATTTTTAGTATATTTTTCGCTTGAAGTATCATAAAAAAGGACTTTCCATAAGCACAGAAAGTCCTCATAAACAAATTTAATGAATATTACTCATTTTTTTGTGTCTTTTTCATTTTCGCCCGCTTCTTCCGGCTTAGCCTCAGCTTCTTCTTTCGCAGGCGCTTCAGCTACGGAGGCTTCTTCGACAACAGATGCCGCTTCCTCGACAGGAGCTTCCCCTGCAACTTCTATAGTATCAACTACCGACTCTTCGGTAGCTACAATTTCTTCAACCCTTGCCGTTTCTTCAACTGCAACAATTTCATCCGTAACTGCCTTCGGAGCTTTCGCCGCAACGGGTACAGCCACTTTTGGAGCTTTAGCGGAACTCTTGCTCTTAGCTTTTTTCTTCTTAGTGAAAGATACCGCACCATCTTGCGGAGCCGACATATCAACAAGCTCGATAATTGCCGTGCTTGCGGCATCACCCAAACGCACGCCTGTTTTGACTATACGGGTATATCCACCATTCCGACTGACTACCGTTGGAGCAATCGTATCGAAAAGCTCTTGGAGTACCGCCTTGTTACGAATGAACCTCGCTACCATTCTACGCCTGTGAATATCAATATTTTGTCCTTCGGGTAAATTGCCCTGTTGCTCATTCTTGAGTGCTACTACTGCTTTGGTAATGAGCTTTTCCGCAAAAGGACGAAGTTCTTTCGCTTTTGCCTCAGTTGTATGAATTTTTTTATGTTCGAAAAGGGCAGCAGCCAAATTGTGAAGCAGCGCCTTGCGATGACTGCTCGTACGCTTTAATTTTCTGCCCGATACTTGGTGTCTCATAACTTTACTCTATCACTTAATTTTTTAACATTTTAATCAATTATCGAAAGAGGTTTAATTTCCTCTTTCATATATTGCTCTACGCTCATGCCGAATTCCAATCCGTTGTTGAGAACAACTTCAGCCAGTTCAGCAAGTGATTTTCTGCCGAAATTACGGAATTTAAGCAATTCAGATTCCTGCAAGCGCACAAGTTCTGCCAAAATCTTAATATTTGCGGCTTTCAAGCAGTTATGCGCCCTAACCGATAATTCCAATTCCTCGACCGGAGTAAGCAATATCTTCCTAATTTTATTCCTTTCGGCTATTCTTTGCTCTTCTTCTTTATTTTCCACAACGGGCGGTTCTTCCTCCACAGTTTCAATATAAATGAAATATTTCACGTGGTCCTGCATGATTTTAGCCGAAGCATTCACGGCTTCCTGAGCGGTAATCGTACCGTCGGTTCTGACGTCGAGAATCAACCTTTCGTAGTCTGTGCGCTGACCTACGCGATACGGCTCGATTGTATAAATTACATTTTGAATCGGCGTATAAATGCTATCAATTGGCAACATGCCGAGCGGGAAATCCGTAATTACCTGCTCTTCTGCGGGAACGTAACCTTTGCCCCTGCCGAGACGCAATTCTACATCGAAATCCACATCTTCCGACAAAGTTGCAATATGGTGCTCGGGATTCATCACTTCGAGAATCGGATTGGCATCCTGAATATCCTTTGCCGTCCATTTGCCCGGACCCGACAATTGGAAATTAACCTTAGACAACTTCTTGTCCGATGTCCTTAGGCGGACTTCTTTGAGATTCAGAATAATTTCCGATAAATCTTCGACTACTCCGGAAATAGTCTGGAACTCGTGAAGCACATCAGAAATCTTAACCCCGATAATTGCAAGCCCCGGTATTGACGACAAAAGTATCCTTCTGAGCGAATTGCCTATGGTCACACCGTAACCGGGTTCTAGCGGCTGCAGTATAAATCTGCCGTGATATTCCGAAGCGGTTTCTTCGAGTATTACCCTCTCGGGCATTTGCATCTGAGTATTCATAAATTATTATATTATTTTTTTCAACAAAATTATTTACCTAAGTGAGGGGAAAATTATACTCTGCGTCGCTTAGGCGGACGACACCCGTTGTGCGGTATGGGCGTTTTGTCAACGATTGTGTGCACTTCGAGACCGGCTTGTGACAACGCCCTGATTGCAGCTTCGCGACCCGAGCCGGGACCTTTCACAAACACGTCAACCTTGCGTAACCCCATATCAAAGGCTTCCTTTGCCGATTTTTCGGCAGATACTTGTGCCGCATACGGAGTATTTTTCTTAGAGCCTCGGAAACCGTTCTTACCTGCCGATGACCAGCACAATGCATTGCCATACATATCGGTAATCGTTACCTGCACATTGTTGAAAGTTGCTCTTATGAAAGCTTTCCCGTGTACATCAGAAACCGTCTTTTTCTTAATTTTCTTTTTAGCCACAGTCTATACCTGCTATTAATTGATTAATTAATTACTTATTATTTAGTAGCTTTCTTCTTTCCAGCTACCGTCTTCTTACGTCCCTTACGGGTACGAGCGTTGGTTCTTGTGCGTTGACCTCTCACAGGTAGTCCGCGCCGATGACGCAATCCGCGATAGCAACCGATGTCCATCAAACGCTTGATGTTCATCTGAATTTCCGACCTTAACTGACCCTCAGTCTTGAAATGGTCAAGCACCTGCCGAATACGCGATACTTCGTCGTCTGTCCAATCGGCTACTCTCTTGTCCATATCAATTCCGGCTCCCGTCAGAACCTTCTTAGAAGTAGTCGGACCCACACCAAAGATGTAAGTCAGACCCACAAAACCCTTTTTATTTTTCGGTAAATCAATAC
>CAZWXI010000019.1:0-33486 GCA_964637845.1 uncultured Hyphomicrobiales bacterium
CAGATTATATGCTCTTATCCATAAACAAGCAAGATTAACTCCCGAAGAAAAAGAAGAATTTATCAAAGGATTGGAAGCAACCTTCGGTACAAGTAAAAATCCTAACAAATACGATAACCTTTATAATCATCCCGGCGGAGATTAGTCGCTGAAGTTATATCTGACTTTGCAGGTTTGTAGTCCCAATAATTTAGAAATTGAAGCCCTATGCTTAGCGATTAATCTGTAAATGGGATTAAAAATTATTTCGAAAAATTTGTTTGCAAACACAATCCCCGTGATTTTATATGGGAGGGGTAAAGATTTCGCTATTTCGAAAATCGCTCTTGATTCAGTATAATATCTATCGTACTTAACAAAAATGACAGTTTTAAGTGCTAACTCAAGATTTAACCCTAATTGCTTACCAATCTCTAATTCTTCATCGAAAGGTAAAATCATAATACATTTACTATCCAATCTTTTAGCAAGCCATTCGGTAGAATATGAGCATATACCGCAGTCACCGTCATATAAAATGTAATTCGTCATCAAAGGTATTTCAATCCCTTTTGAGCAATATCATTTCTGTAAAACTTATTTTCAAAGTGAATCATATCAACTGCTTTGTAACTGCGATTTATTGCTTCTTGCAAAGTATCGCCATTTGCAACAACCGACAGTACCCTTCCTCCGTTTGTTATAATTTTACCTTCGACTTCTTTTGTTCCTGCGTGGTAAACACTTGCAAAATCCGACACTGAATCCAAACTCGAAATTTCGAACCCACTCTCATATTCATCGGGGTAGCCGTTAGATGCCAAAACCACGCATACAGAATACTTATTATTTAGAATTTTTATCGAATCTTTCGCTATTTTTCCGTTAGCGGCTGTGTAAAGTAATTTAACAAAATCGCCTTCAATGAGTTCCAATACGGCTTGGGTCTCAGGGTCACCAAATCTGACATTAAATTCTACAACTTTCGGTTCATCATTTAGAATCATTAGCCCGCAATACAAACAACCGACAAACGGGATTCCCTCTTTCTGCATACCTTCAATTGTTGGTCTCACGATTTTTGTCTCGATTTTTTCAAGTAATGAGCTCGTGACATTAGGAGCAGGAGCAAATGCCCCCATACCACCTGTATTTTTGCCAATGTCATTATCAAACTGTCGTTTGTGGTCTTGAGACGCAGGAAGCAGGAAATAGTCAGTGCCATCTGAAATAGCAAACAGCGAGACTTCTTCACCATGCATAAATTCTTCTATGACTACGCAGTTACCGGCACTCCCGAACATTCCCGAAAACATGTCATTCAAAGCAATATGTGCATGATAGTGATTTTCTGCTATTATCACGCCTTTTCCTGCCGCTAATCCGTCAGCTTTCAGAACTATCGGCAATGAATGCATATCTATATAACTGTGTGCGTCGTCATATTCTGAGGTTTTGAAAGAGCGGTACGACGCAGTAGGAATAAAATATTTTCTCATAAAATTTTTAGCAAAGTCTTTCGATGACTCTAACTTTGCCGCTGTAGAAACAGGACCGAAAACACTTATTCCTGACATTATCAGTTTATCTGCTAAACCTTCCGCTAAGGGTTGCTCAGGACCTATAACTACTAAGTGAACACCGCTTTGTAGGCAAAAACGAATGATTGATTGATGACTGTTCAAATCGGCATTGGCTTTTTTGAAATGTTTCAGGATACCCGGATTGCCCGGCAAGGCGAACAAATCTCCCGCAGAACCCGAATCTAAAATCGCTTTTGCCAATGCGTGTTCTCTGCCACCACTACCAATAAGTAATGTGTTTATCATAATTCTATTCCAAATTTTATCAAAAATAAGATGAAGATAATAATATTTAAAATAAATTTTTCAATATCGTTTAAATAAATTACTTTGCTACTTTTGTTTGAACAATTTCATCATAAATAAAATATGGCAAAAGAAAATCCTCAGAACGTTCAAGCTCCCAAAGCTTTGGATGAAAAACTCAAAGCCGTTCAAATAGCGATAGACCAAATTGAACGCAATCACGGCAAAGGCTCAATTATGCGCCTCAACGACCAGCACGTCGTTAATGTCGAAGCTATCTCGACCGGTTGTATGTCCCTTGATGCCGCTATTGGTATTGGTGGCGTTCCGCGAGGTCGTATTATTGAAATTTTTGGTCCCGAATCATCAGGTAAAACAACAGTATGCTTGCATGTGATAGCCGAAGCTCAAAAAAATGGTGGTTTAGCCGCATTTGTAGATACAGAGCATGCCCTCGATATAAACTATGCTCAACGACTTGGTATTGATTTGAATAACCTACTACTCTCACAACCCGAATTTGGCGAGCAAGCTCTTGAGATAGTAGAAACACTTGTCCGAAGCGGAGCTATAGATGTAATCGTAGTGGACTCGGTCGCCGCACTAACTCCACGAGTTGAAATCGAAGGAGACATGGGCGATGCTCAAATGGGCTCACAAGCTCGGTTGATGTCACAGGCTATGAGAAAGCTAAACGCCGCAATCGGAAAATCGAAAACGACAGTCATCTTCACAAACCAACTTCGCTCGAAAATTGGAGTAATCTATGGTAATCCAGAAACTACAACTGGTGGTAATGCTCTGAAGTTTTACGCTTCTGTCCGAATCGATATCCGCAGAAAAGAAGTCATAAAGGAAGGACAGGACATAACGGGGAACCGCGTAAGATGTAAAATCGTCAAAAACAAAGTGGCTCCACCATTTAAAGAAGTTGAATTTGATATCATGTATAATGAAGGAATTTCCAGAATCGGTGATTTGATGGACGTAGCTACTGAATCTGGTGTCATTACCAAAAGTGGTTCTTGGTACACATTTGGCGGTGAGCGTGCTCAAGGAAGAGAAGGTTTAAAAAAAATATTGCTTGATGATAAAAATCTAATGATTAAGCTTGAAGAGGAAGTCAAAAAGATTCTCGCACCGTCAAAATAACTGTTCATATTAGAAAAATATGCATCCTCCGTCTTCATTTCGAAGAATACCCTTTTTGGAGCTATCATGAAAAGCATAATTGCAGATGTTATCAGTTCGGTAAATGTTTTCACCATATCCACAAAGATACATCGAATGCTTCTGCCAATAGTAAATTGAGGCTTTGAAAGTTTTTGCCTGTGCCGGGATGGGCGACAGTTATATCTAATGCCAATCTTACCATGATGCTACGAACACCAAAGCAATTAGTATTAAAAAAAGACTTATGAGAAGGGAGAGTTTGTTCAGACTATTTTTACTTTGCCGAGAAACTTTTGAGTAAAGCTGGGTTTTGTGTTTGTTGCTGACATAATTTTCATCAATGACAATTAGTTTAAGCTAATATAAAGTCTTATTAGAACAAGTATAAATATTTGGTAAATCCGAATCAAAAAAGTCATTCTCAAATCCGCCAAAAGTGGAAGTTGAGAATGACTTTTAAATATAGATTTATACTATACCATTTCGTTTGATTATGTCACGTGCGATGACTAATTTTTGAATTTCTGAAGTCCCTTCGAATATTCTATTTATTCTCGCATCTCTATAAAATCTTTCAATAGGCATTTCACGCGAAAATCCCATACCACCGTGAATTTGCATAGCATAGTCAACACATTTGTCTAATGACTCTGACGCAAATAATTTAACCATTGCTGACTGCCTCGAAAGCATTTCGTGCTTATCATACAATACTGCGGTGCGATAAACGAGTGATTCGGTTGCATAAATCAAGGTTGACATTTCCGCCAACATGAACTGTATCGCTTGGAAATTAGCAATCGGTTCACCAAACTGTTTACGTTCTTTGGCGTACTTAGTGGAAAGTTCAAGCATTTCCTTACATGCACCTAAACATGCGGCACCTAGTCCAAGTCTTCCCGCATCAAGCGTTTTCATTGCTAAAAGGAAGCCGCGACCTTCGCCACCAAGCATATTTTCTTTAGGTACTCTCACGTTGTCAAACGTTAGTGAAGATGTTTTACTTCCGCGAATTCCCATTTTCTTCTCAGATGCTCCTGCTGAAAACCCGGGTGCATCTTTTTCAACAACAAAAGCGGTAATACCTCTCGGCGTTCTCGCAAAAACTGAGAATGTATCGGCAAAAGGACCATTTGTAATCCATTGCTTTTCGCCGTTTATTACCCACTCATCGCCATCGGGTTCAGCTTTGGTTCGCAAGTCGAAAGCATCTGAACCGGCTCTTTCTTCTGTAAGAGCAAATGCGGCAATTTTTTCGCCGATAGCAAGCGGGACTACATATTTCTTTCTTATTTCTTCGCTGCCTCCGATGTATATAGCGTTTGTTCCGATTGAAACATGGGCTCCGATAAAAGTTGCAGTTGATAGGCAGGCCCTGCCGATCTCTTCCTGAATTATGCAATAGCCGACCTCTCCGAAACCACTACCCCCATATTCAAGCGGGAAAGCGGCTCCCAAGATTCCAAGTTCACCGATTTTTTTTATGATTTCTACGGGAATTGCCTCATTTTCATCTATTTGAGATGCTATTGGCTTCAATTCGTTGTCTGCAAAGTCGCGTACCATCTCACGCAACATCGTTTGTTCTTCTGTAAATGTCAATTCAAACATTATTCACCTAGTTGTTAAGAATAATAACTGTTATTATCAGTATTTTTAATTTATAAATCAACTTGCAAGTTGAAATAATATTAAAAATACAAATAATTGTCAACATGACTGCAATCATGTTAATTGAATTATAACAAAATTAACCGCTTTTACATATAGAAGCGGTTGTTCAATGTGATGAATTATCCTATCGTTATGTAAATCTCTAATTAATGTTTATTCATATAAAAAACATTCATAGTTAGTTTAGTGTGAATATCAATCACTTAAACTATATACGATGTAAAAACAAATCAACTAATTCATGCAAAAGATATTCTCTATTGCTGATTTTGTTCAGTGCTAACCATCCAATGTATTCCGAATTTATCTGTAAACATACCAAAATACGCTCCCCAAAAAGTGTCGTTCATAGGCATAATGACATGCCCTCCTTCAGACAAGCCCGCAAATATTCTTTCTGCTTCATCTTTTGAATCAGTTCCCAGTGAGACTGAAAAATTATTCCCTTCAATAAATGATTCTGCCCACTCTCCGATTGTATCGCTACCCATTAATGACGTCTCGCTACTGATTGGAAGCGAAATATGTAAGATTTTTTCTGCATCAACGGGAGATAATGGTCCCATACTATCTTGCGGTGGCATATCTTTAAATCTGCTGATATAAGAGAATTCTCTACCCAAAACCGACTGATAGAATCTGAATGCTTCTTCACAGTTTCCCTTGAAGTTCAGATAAATGTTTACTGTAGTCATGGTAATATCCTTTTGTTATTGTTCAACAAGTTGCTTAAGCTTTTTTAGTGCTATAGGAAAAGTATTGTTCATTGTATCAATATATTCATCAACGATATCTACTGCTACTTGTAGTTGTGTACTACCATTTCCAGTAGTTCGGAGTGTGTAAGTTTCGAGAGCATTTGTCCATGCTCCGGAACCTTGAGAAATCGGTAATTCTTCGAAATTTTGAATAGTACCGATATGCCTGAAAGTTAGATGCGAATTTGGTTCAATTCTATCAATAATACTGTACATTCCATCCCCATCAGGCGTTAGAAAATGTATTTTATTTCCTTCAGTAAAATTATCGGTTTTGTAGTAACTACCTTCACTGAATGGACTCGTCCATATTCTGTAGGTATCTTGGTCCCAAAGTGTTTTCCAAACTTTTTCAGGATAGGCATCTATATTTATATTGAATTCTAATTTCTTCATAACGGTTTCATTACATTAGTTTGTGAAATTCTTTAATTAATCTATACTGTGATTATGATAATTGTGTCATTTAGCAAAGGCAAATTTAACAAAAAAATGTATAACAAGTATCTTATGTTTTAAATTCTTTTGCGACATATCAATTCTCTTTTCCCCTTTGCCAAAGGGGGACTAAGGGGTATTTCTAATACACATTGCCCGAGCGTATTGTAAATCCGAATTGGCTCCTTCGCTTCGCGCAGAATGACCGGACCTTGCTTCACCATTTCACAAACTTTTCCACTTTATTCCCTACCCGCACTAAATACACACCCGGTGGCAGATGCGACACATCAATTCTTACTCCCTCTCCTTTGGAGAGGGTTGGGGTGAGGTGACTCACGCACTGCCCGAGCGTGTTGTAAATCCGAACACCTACTAACCCGCTATTATATGAGGGGGGACGAGTTCCCTCTAAGTCATTGAAATTGATGTAAACGTAATCCGTAGCGGGGTTGGGGTGGATGGCTAACTCTTGGAGCCGCATTTGGTCTCTCACGCTTGTAGCGGGGGTTGCCGTGAATAGTAAATTTGTTGTGTCTCCGATGATTAAGTTGATTCTGTGCCATTTAGGCGTGAACTCAAGTTTGTCCGAATAGGGGATTACGTCAAAAACTCGTCGTGATTCGATTTTTGGGAATTCAAATTTACCACTTTCATCGGTTGTTGTTGTGCTGCTACCCGTTCTGAGGAATATGTCAGGAATGCCTTGTCCTTTGTCGTCAACTACGTAGCCCTCTACTCTATAAAAGGTACGTAAATCTTCTGCATTAAAATCAAATCCTGTCGTGTCGCTTGTGAGTTCTATGTTGTATTCGAGCGGTGTATAGGCAAAGGGTTTGTAGTAATATGTTGGATTTGCATCGTCAAAATATTTATTCAATGCTCTGACTTGATAGCTACCTTCCTTCAGGTTGCCAAATCTGTAATAGCCGTCTTTATCCGTCATTGTTACACGGAAAGTATCCAATGAAATGGGAATACCCGCTTGCCCCTTGTCACCTTCCCAAACACGTCCGCTTATGCTGTATTTATGTTTGGAACTCGGAGCGAGCTTGTCTTCTTTTAAAAGATGAATTGAAGAATTATATGCTGCTATAATGGGCATACTTCCGGCATAGCGAACGAGCATTGTTGCCGGTTTGCTTTCACCACCGCCAAGTTTGGGTGGTAATTTAGATTCATATGTCCATGATTCACCACCATCGTAAGTATAAACAATCTTCCCGAACTGACCTACTGCAATGCCTGTTAAACTGTCTTTAAATGCAATACTTTGCAAACCAAATGGTGAATAAAAATGTCTATGAAATTTTGTTCTATCCGAATACAAATCCAACACTCTCCTCCAAGTTTTGCCACCGTCAGTACTTTTGTATATTGCGTCGTTTCCGGAACCACCACTGATTTCGTGACTTTTCCCGCACACAAATAGATTCTGTTCATTTAAAACAAAAAAGTCTCTGCTTCCGCTGAAATGGTCAATATAAAAGATTTCATATTCGAGAGTATTTATATTTAATTTCATAAATGAATGATTGATATGCCCCGATACAATTGGTCTATCAACAGGTGGTTCATGATATTGTGGGTCTCTTTGGTCGAATACCCTGACTATTGCGTAGAGCATAGAATCATTTATGAAATGGGGGTAAAGATATGAATAAGATATCTTATTCTTTGCAATATTAAACACATTATATGATTCCCAACCGTCATGAGTAATATACCATCCGTTGTGTAATACTCCAATATTAGTATCGTACATCGTGATATTTTTAGAATGATTGATTCCCTCTAGTTTAAATGATTCAAAACTCTTTCCTGCATCGCTTGACTTATAGATTGTACCATCCCAAAATGCCAAGAAAATATTCATGCTGTCAGGACAACTCATGTCTTCGACTCTATCATTTTGTATAGTATTCAACAATTCCCAAGAGTTCCCTGCATCTGTTGTTTTGTAAACTCTCGTTTGAAAGCTAATCGTTAAAATAAAACATGTTTCGCTATTGATACATTCAATAGTTTTAGGTGTCCCATATACCGTATATATTTCTTCCCATTCGTTCGAAACTATTCTTCCAATACTCAGAGAAAAGAGTATAAGTATTATTACAATTTTCATAATTTCACCCTATTTTATAATAATTAATTTTTCAGATTTAAGATTAAAACCATTTAAGCGTAAATTTAAAATATATAGTCCGGTATTGAGCTTACTTGAGTTTAACTGATAAAAATTAATTCCCTTAGATAATTTGAATTTCTTACTTATTAGTTCAATCCCAAGAAGTGAAGATACCGATATTACTAAATCATCGCTTGCAATTTCGGAATCAATTTCTAATGCGATTTCATTTTCAAGCACTGCTATTTTCATAATTATTTCATCAGTTCCATAATAGTTTTTGCTCTCGAAATTGAAATCAACTTTTTGCCTACCGTAAAAGCCTTCGTTATTAAGTCCATATAACCAACTGCATTTATCTTCACATTCCAATTCGATAAATCGGTAATAAGATGACATAGAACCATCTGGATATAATATCGGAACACCAAAACTTGCCCAATTTATAACCGATTGTGTGAAGTTGATACAATTTTCAGAACCCTCAATACCACCAATTGTTTCAGTTGTGATATATTCCGGATTTGGTTCATCTTTAAACCTGCAAACCTTCAATCCGATGGAGCAGCATTCAACGCTATCGCATTTTTGGTGAGCTCTTTCGCCAAACGCGCCTTGATATTCTACCCAACACGCGGCAAGGATGACCCGCCAAGTGGTGTCGCAAGCACCTTCGGTTGAAGGCTCCGCAGGTTTAAATCCCATTTTATTTTCATAAATTATTTTAAGTAGAGCTAAATTATGAACTTCATTCGACGTCATTGAGCAATTGATGCATGCTGTTGTATCTGACGGGTCACTAAATGTAGAAAACGATAAAATCTGTAGTTCTTGCTTTAATGGGACATAGCATGTGTTTTCTCTATGCACGTAATAAACCTTGACGCTACATTGCGGACAATCAGGTAATTCAAAGTTAACAGAATCTTTCGCTACCCATGGCACCTCTTCACAATCGGGTGTACATGGAGTCAAGAACTCTACAATTGGGCAATATAGGTCTTTAATTACAACGCAAGGTTCTGTATCTGTTACGCCTTTATAGAATTTGAAAGTATCTTGTCTATATTCACCTTTGAATATACAACCAAAAGAACCGTCATATCTCGGTACCTCGGTTACTCCTGCGATGGAATGCTTAAAAAAATGATTGATTGAATAGTGAGTGAAACAATTCTGTGCATCAGTCGGAATATTTAAATTTGCACTTACTTTGCAATAGTTTTCTCCGCAGGGGCTAGCTCCCGGTTCTATTGTCATCTCTACCCAACTTTGTAATACTTCCTGTGATGGACAATAGCAACAAGATGGAAAATGTACTGGTGCTGATTCACAAGTCAAATTCCCTTTGTTGTAAGCAATTTTAAATGTTAGCGCAGTATCGCCCATTGCCTCGCAAATTTCATATATAAACGTAATTTTGCCGTTTTCATAATCAATTGCCAAGTCATCAAGCTCTGTAATAGGTATGGGGAGTTGTTCCAAAATACTTGAAAAAGTCATCTCCTGCACGAGCATGTGCAATAGCGGATTATTTGTTACGCATGCCCCCATGTTGATTTCTACTTTATAAGTACAACAAGCTCCGACACTATCTATCTTGGTGACGCTTAAATTGAATTTTTCGCATAAGCTAAATGTATATGGTATGATTATTTCCAAAGTATCGCATCCGGAATTGTTGAGTACTCTGCCGTGCTGGTCGTAGAAATCAATCTTAATCTTGACAGTATCAATTCCTAATGCCATCATATACATAAGGTAACATTCGTCAACGCAAAATTCAATAGGAAAACTTATGTTAATGTTATCATGAAATTCTTCGAATTCGATTGTTTTTTGGTCGCCATAATGATAATAAATTCTATATCCTTTAGGCATCATGTTGTTAGGGAAATCAAATGAATAAATGCCGTCAATTGTAACACACAATGAATCAACAGTTACGGCGGTGCGAAAATCAAATGTGCATGGGGCGTACTCTTCTGTTCCCGGGTCATACCCTTGAGTGCTTGGACATTTGTGCCTATTTTCAGATGATGGGTACCACATAACTGTATCTATAAAATATGAAGTACCACCGTCAGTATATGTATGTGGAACAATGATTGTATCTAATAGAGGTCTTATATTAGGATTATCAAAATAAAAGGTATTGAACCTTTTAGTACTCGCTATATGATAATAACAAGTATCATAAAACTTGTAATTATTTATTTCATTAAACAACGCATGGTAAGTTGGACCACTTAAATACATATTTTTTCTACCCCCTGTCATTATACCCAAACCTAATCTTTGGTTCGTATCAATGTAATCGTAATAAGTTTGCTGACATGCTGAGTGGCCAGATAGATACAAAGGAGCAATTGAATCCGCTGGGAACACATCACCCAAAGTAGCGTCGGTATAATGGTATCTAACAACATCAGACTCACTTTGTTCAGGGTCATATGTTTGGAAATAAACATTGTAGTTTTCAAGTACTACTGTAGGTTTGACAGTTCTTCGCCCAATTATCTTGAAAAGTTCATTGTATTTTGCAGGAAAATCGCCATCCCCGTGTGTACTGTGATCACTATATAAAACATCAAAGTGATGTTGTGTTGTCCAACCAAGATGATGTTCCTTAAAAAAAGGTTTTTGAAGCATTTTCAGGAGTACTAAATCATATGGGAAGAATGTTTGTACTGCAAAAACCGATACACCGCAATAATCAATTACTTCATCAAAATTAATTGCACTACGCCATTTCAAGAAATTCTCATAACTTGCACTACAATCAATATTTTCAAGGTGCCAAGGTGTGCCATATTCGTGATGCCAATTGAACCTGATTAACACTTTTTCTAAATAATCTATATCATTAGAATCTTTAGCATCTATGATAGTCTTTATAGCACCTATGTGATACGCTGTTGCTATAAATCCTTGCTCGCAATTATCCGGGTCATTGCAATCTACATAAGGGAAATTAATCAGAGTACCATTTTCAGCTCCATATTTAGTACTTGTTGCACAATTTGGTACCATAATTTGACATGAAGAACGTGCAGCATCGTAAGCATATTCATTAATCCCTTTCCGATTTTGTATATCAAAAATTTCATTATAATTACCTGTCCCTAACCACGCACAATCTGAACTTCATCAATAAAATCGGCATAAGATTTAATTCCTTCGCTACAAGTGTGACAGCTATCGCTTGAACTTAGAAACATTTCAGAATCTTTTGTATTACCATTGCCTAATTTATCTTTTTGTTCATACAAAGAGTAGTAATTTACTTCACGTAATCTTAAACTAACATCTTTTAAATCGTTCGTTACCACTTCGATTATAAGTTCATCAGTGGGTATGTTTTTTATTATCAAATAATCTGGTATTGAGTTTTGATAGATAGGTCCAGCAACTATTTGGTAATCTGGCGTATAAAATTGTATTGGTTAGAATTTAATAAGTCATAAAGGTCAAATGAAGAATGCTATATATATTCTGATATGCTAATTATCTCTAATATATTAGAATATACAATCATTACAATGATACATCAGTAGAGGAGTTCGAGGAATAAATTATCCGTAGTAATCGGGAAGAAAAGTGAAAATACTCTGACCGCCATCCACATTAATTACCTGCCCCGTAACCCATGCAGACTCATCTCGTGACAATAACGCAATCATCTTTGCCGCATCTTCGGGAACTGTGTTACGTTGGTGTGGATTATGCTCACGAGCAAATTTCAGCATCTTATCAAAATCGGGAATTTTGGAACTTGCAGGTGTCTCCGCGGCACCTGCCATAATTGAATTTGCAGTAATTTTATAAGGTGCAAGCTCAAATGCAAGTTGCCTGACAATGGTTTCCAATGCAGCTTTAGCGACTGATACCGTACCATATTGATTTGTAGCAAGTCTAGCTCCATTTGATGACATCGCAAAAAGTCTTGAGTTTTCGCCCAAAAGTTTAGCATTGAACAAATCTTGCGTCCAATAAAGCATGCTATTTGCCATTACATTCAATGACATTTCCATACGCTTTTGGTTTATTTGCTTTTCAGGGTTCTCGTGTATGAATGGACCAAGAGCACCAAACGCTATAGAATGCAGAAAAACTCCTAAATAGGTATTATTTTCATCAAAATCTGCTCTTAATATCTCGGTCACTTGCTTTCTATTATCGACATCCGCGGCATTCATGTTGAAAAATTTTGCTTTTACACCAAGACTTTTCAACTCTTCGCAAAGCTCTTCGGCTCTTTTTTTGGCAGAACCTAAATCAAGATGGACTCCATATATATTATATCCCAATTTCGCAAGTTCAAGTGCTGTGGCTTTTCCAAATCCACTTGACGCGCCTAATATCAGAGCATTATTTCTTTTCATTTCTAAAAGCAGTTATTTATGTGTTTCAATAAAATTCATTATACTTTCACCACCGTCAACGCCAATTGTTTGTCCAGTAATCCAATAGAAATTTTCGTCAGTTAGCAAGGCTATTGCTTTTGCTACATCTTCAGGTACTGTGTTTCGATTGAATGGATTGTGTTCCTTAGCGTGAGCAAGCATTTTATCGAACCCGGGAATTTTATTGCTCGCTGGGGTATCTGTCATACCCGCTAAGATAGCATTCGCGGTAATTTTATAAGGAGCTAATTCAATTGCAATTTGCCGGATATACGCTTCGAGAGCGCATTTTGACGCAGATATTGCTCCGTAATTGTTCATAGCTCTTGTTGAACCAATTGATGTCAAACCGAATATGCGAGAATTCTCAGCCAACAATTTATTGAAAAATAAATCTTGAGTCCAATAAACAAGTGAATTTGCCATTACATCCATCGTCATTTCAATTTGCTTCTTGGATACACTGCCGTCTTGCGTATCGGCAAACAACGGCTTGATTGCACCGAAAGCTAGCGAATGTATCAGCACTCTGAGTAGGTGTGTACCCGGAGCTTGAAAGTCTTTGCGGATAGACTCAACCATCTCATGACGGACTTTGTCATCAGCGGCATTTGCATTGAAAAATTTAGCTTTTACACCATATGTTTCAAGTTCCAATCTGAACTCTTCGGCTTTTTGTTTGTTCGAGCCCATATCAAGATGTGCACCGTAAATGTTATAGCCCATTAATGCAAGTTCACGAGCACAAGCCAAGCCAAATCCGCTTGATACTCCTAATATCAGTGCATATAATTCTCGTTTTTCAGACATTTTACCTCAATTATCAAATAATTGAATTTGAATAAATATTAGCTCGACTTAAAAATTTATAAATCGCTACATAATAAACATTAAAAATAAGAAAATTTTCATTCAATTCAAATTTATTGTTGAATATTAATAAAACTGGATAAATATTTATTAATTTTAGTTGTCTATACCGTAACTTTGATGTAATTTTTAAATTGAGGAAAATAATGAATAAACACGAATGTGATGTAGTAGTTATCGGCTCCGGTCCGGGAGGATATGTAGCAGCAATCAGAGCTTCGCAACTTGGATTGAATACAATTTGTATCGAAAAACGAGAATTGGGGGGAGTCTGTCTTAATATTGGATGTATCCCCACAAAAGCACTTCTTAAAAGCGCAGAATATAAGCATTTCCTATCTCATGCGGCTGACTTTGGCTTTGGCTTCGATAATTTAAGCGTTGACTATCCAAAAGTAATAGAACGTTCAAGAAAAGTTGCAAAACAAATGTCAACAGGTGTTCAATTTTTATTTAAAAAGTATAAAGTAAATGCAATTTTCGGACACGGTACAATAACAGGAAAAGGTTCTATCGAAGTTCAAGATAATAACGGTAAAGTTACCGACACTGTAAAAGCGAAACATATTATTATTGCTACCGGGGCAAGGCCTAAAATTTTTCCCGGAATTGAAGTTGATAAAAAACAGGTCATAACTTCAACTGAAGCATTGCTGGGGACGCATCTGCCCGAATCTATTATTGTTATGGGTGCAGGAGCGATAGGAGTCGAATTTGCTTACTTTTTCAATGCTTTCGGCTCAAAAGTCACTTTGGTTGAATACATGGACAGAATACTTCCGGTTGAAGATGTAGAAATATCAAAAGAATTGGAGAGGCACTTCAGAAAATCGGGAATAGACATTAAGACTAAAACTATGATAAAATCTGCTCAAACTAAAGGCAAAGGCGTTGAAGTTGCTGTTGAAAAAGATGGCAAGACCGAGGTTCTCAAAGCTGAAATGGCTTTAAATGCAATTGGAATACAAGCAAATATCGAAGGCATTGGATTGGAAAACATTGGCGTGCAAACTGAAAATGGATTTATAAAAGTGGATACATTTTGCAAAACAAATATTGAAGGAGTTTATGCTATCGGCGATGTTGCGGGTGCACCTTGGCTGGCACATAAAGCTTCTGCCGAAGCCGTGGCTTTAATAGAGTATATTGCGGGTCATGGAGGTCACGGTATTGATTACAACAACATCCCAGGCTGTACATATTGCAATCCGCAAGTTGCGAGTGTAGGTTTGACCGAGGAGAAAGCAAAAGCTGAAGGTTACGAAGTTAAAGTTGGTAAGTTCCCGTTTACTGCAAGCGGAAAGGCTCATGGGATCGGTGAAGCAAAAGGTTTTGTAAAATTAGTTTTTGATGCAAAGTATGGCGAACTACTTGGTGCTCATATGATTGGCCCTGATGTCACTGAAATTATTGCTGAACTTGTCCTTGCTCGTTCCTTGGGTGCTACAGCACAAACAATATCCAAAACCATTCATGCCCATCCGACTTTGAGCGAAGCAGTCATGGAAGCCGCTGCACAAGCATACGGCGAAGCTGTAAACATATAATCAGTAGTTGGCGACAAGTTTAGGGCGACAGTCCAAAAACAAACTGACCAGTAAAAAAGGACTGACAGCAAATGACAAGACAAGAAGCAGAAATAATTTTACAAAGGACGTTTAAGCTCCCTAAGTTCTATGACGAACAATGGTTGACTATTGACAAAATCCTGAAAGGCGAAAAAGTTCTACTTATCGAAAAGACAGGTTTTGGAAAGTCACTATGTTTTCAATTTCCTGCGACAGTTTTTAAAGGAACAACTGTTATATTTTCCCCCTTAATTGCATTAATGCGTGACCAAGTGAAAAAATTGACATCACTTGGGATTTCTGCAAAATGTATCAACAGCGAACAGACTCCGGAAGAAAACGCACAAATTATAAATGAAGCCAAGCAGGGCAGAATAAAAATCTTATACATAGCACCTGAACGACAAGAAAACAGCGAATGGATTGAAGCTACTCGACAAATGAACCTTTCAATGGTAGTAGTTGATGAAGCACATTGTATTTCTGTTTGGGGACACGATTTCCGTCCTGCATTTAAAAGGATGCCCCGTCCTAAAAAAGGTTTACATAAAAGGAGTAAACGATGGAGCGAGAGCAGAAAGAAGAGTATGTACGGCGTACTCAAAAAGATTACAGTTTGGCTTTTAAATTGCATGTAGTAAATGAAGTAGAAAAGGGCTTGCTGACTTATAGACAGTCTCAGCGTAAGTATGGTATACAAGGTAGAAGTACTGTATTAAAATGGCTACGCAAGCATGGTAATTTAAACTGGAATAAAGGAATGTACGTGAACAAGCAGAAAACGCCATATAGCGAAATACAAGAGCTTAAAGCAAGAATGAATTAAGTAATTGGAAAAGGAAAAGATTGTACTTAACATAGCAATCTATGTTGCTGAATCAGAAGAAAAAGGTGGGACTTGGTCAGGGGTTGTTGATGGTTTAAGAAAAGGCAGAAAAATCTTTGTGAGAAAACCTGAACCAAACGAAAAAAACGCTAATAATCTTTTGATTCAGAAAGGTGCAATACCAGTTGATTTTAGTGGTGTTGAACTACCTAGAAATTACGAAACAACAAATCTTGACCAAGTTTCGACTGTTAGAGAGCCGTCAGGCAATGATGAGCTTGAAGTAAAAGTTCGTGCAGTATTAAACGGACGACCATTAAATGCAAAAGAACTTCTCAAAAAACTAAATCTTACTTGGACGACACAGAAGTTAAACAGCTATTTAAAAAAACTAGATTTTGTTGAAGTAGTGAAAGAAAAAAAAATAAATTTATACAAACTAAAAGGGACAACGGCCACGACACAAACAACGCTTTTTGTTTAGCCAAAAAAGAAAACCGGCCGCCAACAGCACCTACATGCACGCAAGGGTTTCGTGCTTCGTAGGACGGGGCAGTTTTAAAGGAAAGGTAATTTGATTACTTCAGCGGGAAACTTCTTTCCACGGGCTGAAATCTCTATTCTTGAGCCGGGTTCACGATATTGTGGAGTTACGTAGCCCATTCCGATAGGTTTTCCCAACGTAGGAGATAAGTTTCCGCTTGTAACGCGTCCAATCAACTCGTCACCTGCGAAAATTTCATAACCCTGACGTGCTATGAATTTGTCTACAGCTACTACAAAACCTACCAAATGACGATTTGGTTTGTTCTCTTTCACAACTGCGATTACTCCTTTACCATTAAAATCCCCCTTATTGATTTTGGTTATCCAGCCCAAGCCAGCTTCGATTGGATTTGTGGTTTTATCAATATCATTCCCATAAAGACAATAACCCTTTTCGAGTCGAAGCGTATCTCTACAACCTAATCCGACTGGTTCAATTCCATATTCTTTACCCGCGGCCATCAGAGCATGCCAAACTTTCTCGGCTACCGATTCATCACCCGTAAAATATAACTCATAACCTAATTCACCTGTATATCCGGTGCGAGAAATAAGCATTTCTACATCTGCAACTTCACCGAATTTGAAATTATAGTATTTGATGGCTTCTTCCGAAACATCTTCGGTGGTTAATTTTGCCAAGGTATCTCTTGAGTATGGACCTTGTAAAGCCAGTAAACTAATTGCATCTGAACTGTTTTTAAGTTCAATGTCAAAATCGCCCTTGTTGTCTAAGCACCATTGCCAGTCCTTATCAATGTTTGCACCATTGACGACAAGCATGAAATCATTACCGGAAATTCGGTAAACAAGCAAATCATCAACTATTCCACCATCGTGGTAGCACATAGCGGAGTATTGAATATTGCCCGGCACCAACTTAGATGCATCGTTTATGGTGATTTGCTGAACGAAGTCCAAGGCGCCGGGTCCATTTACTTCAAATTCGCCCATATGCGATACATCAAAAACGCCTACTTTTTCTCGGACTACGTTATGTTCGTGTATTATTCCATTAGGATATTGTATCGGCATAGTAAAACCGGCAAATTCTACCATTTTGGCATTGTAAGATTTGTGAATCTCTGTAAATTTTGTTGTTTTAATCATTATAAAATTCCTATAAACATTTCTACCTATGTGTTTATTCAAAGTAGTAACATAATTCAAAATCATTTAACTTCAATCAAGTCTTTCATCTTGTCGAATTTCTTTTCACCTATGCCGTGGACTTTCTTAATGTCTTCAATCCGCTGAAATGTATTATTCTTGCGATATTCGATGATTTTATTTGCTGTCTTTTCACCGATTCCGGGTAATTTCATCAGTTGAACGCGTGATGCAGTGTTGATATTGATTTTTTGGGTAACAGCTTTTTCAGTGGTTTGAGTTTTAGGTTTAATCGAGGTCAACTCGGAACTACTTGCCAAACGGATGGTGCCTTCTTCTTGTTCAAAGGGTTGTAACACAGTTTTTTCTCTAACACCACTCACAGAATCAAGAAAATGTTGATTGACTGCGGTAATCAACGCTTCACGTTCTAACATGCTGTAATTTGAAAAATCAGGCTCCTGCGAAAGTATAAAATTTTTATATACTAAACCTACGACTAAACCCAATAAGATTACAAACACGGCTGTTAATTCCATATCCGTAACCATAGTAATGCTTTTAATTTTGCTCTTCAAGTCAATGAGTTTCATTTTTTGCTTTATTCTAATTTACTTTGTTTTTCAAATTTCGAAAGTAAGTCTTTTATTGCATCTTTGTGAACCAAAAAACAAGTCATCTTCAATTTTATGTAATCTTCATGATAAAGATAGTATCCTTTAAATTTGCCGTTATTTGCACCACTTCCCGAGTCTTTTATCAAATACCAACTGCCGTATTCATTATCATACCATCCGACTAAATGAATCGCATGGTCATCGCCAGTACTTCCGTTACTGAAACGAAATTGACGGGCATAATCATCAATATAAGCCGAAGGTATATCAAAACTCGGAATAACGCCCGCATCAGCATAAGAGTAGTGACCTGCTTCGGAAACATCACCGCTTAGCGTGAAAGTAAAGCCATTTCTTATGGCATTACGTAAAGCGGTCATAAAATCATACAGAGGCACATTATAATAATCATGCGACTTCCACCAATTGTCAGGTACATCGTAATTCGTTTTTTGCCAGAATCCCTGCTCCATCAACGACATCATGTCAATATAATCATCCAAGTTCAGTTTAACAAAATCATCTCTGAAAGTGTCGGGTGTATACTTTCTTCCTGCCCACATAAATTCGGTCGGAGGCTCTCCAATAAAATATCTCATTATGGATTTTATATTTTCGAGTACTTGCTCCTCGTTCCAAATTTTGTTGTTTTTGCAATATGCCAAGTAAGATTTCATCTCATCAAACATTTTGGCATGATTGTGATATTCCTGGTTTAGCTTTTTGCCGCTATAAATTGCATCGGGGACACACCCGTATTGTTTCCACATAGCTATAACGGCGTTGGTTTGCGACCCCTCGCCAAATTCGGAATCACCACGTTCTTGTATAAATCTGCGAGCTTTTTCTATATACTGATACCATACAACATGCATTTCAGACATTTTAAGTTCCTTATTATGAAGCCTTTTCAGTTCTGATTCTAAAAATGAAGTTGCCGCAAAACTCCAACATGTTCCCGTAGCGCCTTGCTGCACGGGTGGTAAATGCCATGATTGCTTGAATAGACTCAGGTTATCGGGAACTTTTATGTCCGAAAAATCAAGTATAAATCTCTTTTTCTTTGGCTTTTCTTTCTTCTCAAAGTTATCAATACTGACTTTAATACTATCCCAGAATTCGTTTTTCGGCTCTACGAATTTTCCCTTATGGCGGATTTGATTTTGTGCTTGAACGCTGATTATGCTTATGATTAGCAATAAAATCACGCATATGATTCTTTTCATTTTAAATCAATTTAAGTTTGTCATAAAAACATTTTTAAATTTATGAAAAAAATCAATATTTAGTAGGTCTTTTCTCAATCCAATTATGATTATATTTGCATCTTATAGATTTTAAAATTTACAAACTCAGAATGAATCGAAAGTATAAAATTTTCTTTGTAATTTGTAATTTATTGTTCTTATATCTTATTAGTAGCGATATTTCGACTTTTTCACAAGAACTTGAGTCGGATAATACATTGGTGAACGACAGCACAAATTATGAACTCAGACCACGATTCGGGTTGTTTTCACACTACAATTTCAATTTCCATTTCGCGAGTTTTTCGAAGTTACCCGGTGTAGCAGGTTGTTGTCCAAAATATACTTTCGGTTTCGGTACAGGTTTTGAATTTGGTGGGCTTATAGAATATCCATGGGACGAAAAATTACACTTATCACTACGGATTGGCTACTCTAATTATGACGGTTTGCTTTCAGAAGAAGAGTTCAAAACTATTATAATAGACGGGAAATCATCTCAAGCTGCCATAGAACACTCAATTAAAACAAACTACGGAACTATTGGCGTCGAGCCAATGGCTGGATATTATTTCATACCCAACTTGATAACGTATGCAGGATTCCGATTTGGTTTTTTAGCTAATTCGCATTATATCCAAAAAGAAAAAATTCTCAAACCGAGTGATAGAGGAACTTTCGTTGATGGAACACGCGAAAGGAATTTATCTTTTGGTGAAATTCCCGAAGCATCCTCATTTCAATTCGGTATCAAATTGGGTGCAGGTTATAATTTTCCCTTGAATAAGCAAAATTCGCTAATCGCTGCTCCCGAATTATTTATTACAATAAATGCAACACCGATAGTTAAAGGTATTAGTTGGTTCGTGCATTCAATTCACGGTGGTATAGCCATTAAGTATAAAGAACCTCCACCTCCTCCGCCACCACCAGCTCCACCGCCATCGCCACCATTCCCGGAACCGGACTTGCCGCCACCTCCTCCATCGCTTGATGCTTCAGTAACAATGGTTAAAATTGATTCACTCGGAAATGCTGAGAAGAATTTCAACATAAAAATTGAGGACTTTGTTTCCCTAAACTTGCGTCCCTTACTCACATATGTATTCTTTGATTCGATGTCTGCCGATATATCTAATAAATACAAGATGCTCAAGAGAAACGAAACTGATGCATTCTCTATGACAAAACTACAGAACCTTGGTCCAATCGAAACATATTATCAAGTACTCAACATAATTGGTAAGAGAATGCGCGAAAACCCTCAAGCAGTCATTAAAATCACGGGATGTAACTCAAATACGGGCGATGAAAGAAACAATCGAGATTTATCTCGCTCAAGAGCTGAAAAGATTCGTAATTACCTCCGAGATGTATGGGATATTGATGGTACACGTATGCCGATTGATGTTCGAAATCTTCCTGCGAAACCCACACGAGACGATGAACCCGGTGGCTCAGAGGAAAATCGCAGAGTGGAAATTGCTTCAGATGATTTCCGGATTACTGAGCCGGTTGTCACAATTGATACTTTGAGAATAATCAGTTCCTATCATTTGAGATTCATTACCGAAGCCCGCACACCCATAGGCATAAAGAATTGGACAGTCCATGCGTCATTTGACGGAAAGGAATTAATCAATTTTGCAGGCGAAGGCAATCCTAAGAAAGAACTCGATTGGAAATTGAACGATAAAACGCCCAATTATCCTCGAACAGCGGGCAATATATTTTACTCAATGAAAGTGACTGACAGTTTGGGGCAATCTACCGAATCCACTAAAAACAGACTGCCTATCGAGCAATTAACCATTGACCGTAAACGATTAGAAAGAATCAAAGATAAAGAATTTGAATATTACAGTCTCATTCTTTTCGATTTTGGTAAGCACGAACTCAGAGCAGAGCATCGTAAAGTAATTGATTTCATTAAAGACCGTTCAAATGATAAATCAAAGATTTACATTCGCGGCTATACCGATGCAATGGGTGATGAAACGATAAACAAGCGACTATCTGAACGTCGTGCACGAACCGTAGCCGATAAACTCAAACTTCGTAATGCCATAGTCGAAGGCATCGGCGAAGATGAACTTTTATATGACAACACAACACCCGAAGGACGCTTCTATTGCCGTACAGTACAGATAATAATAGAGACGCCTATAGATGATTAGACATATTTATTTTGCTATTTGAAATCTTGTAATTATATTAGAAAATTATTTTTTGAATAAAATCAATACTGTTTATGGAATTGACCTTAGCCGAAGAACTGCTTCTACTCGGATTAGACGACAAAACGGGTGAAGTCATGCTTTCTGTGTCAACAGCATTGCCGTTCGGATTGGCAGGTGCTTTATTGCTTGATTTGTTCATTTCAAAGAGAATAGAACTTCGCTATGATAAGGTTGTAGTAGTGAATTCGGAATCAATAGGAAATAGTTTGCTTGATGAAACACTGAGTTTACTTAATCAAAAAGACAAATCCGAAAAAGTATCATATTGGATCAAGCATTTGAATGTTTCAATTGATGATATGTTCGAAAAAATCATCAATCAACTTGTCAATAAAGGCATTTTGAAGCGTCAAGAGAAGAAAATTTTATGGCTCATTCCCATTGAAAGATTCCCAACCAAAGACCCCATTCCTGAAGTCATGAGCAGAATTTCCATTCGCAGAATAGTACTCGAAAACGAAGAACCCGATAATAGAACATTAGCTTTATTAAGTTTAATCAAAGCTTCTAATCTTATTGATGAACTGTTTTTAAAAGATGAACGCAGGCAAGCGACGAATATAATTGACGATTATATTAAGAATGAAAAAATCGGAAAAGTAGTATCCGACATAAATAACGAAGTCACATCTATTATCGCATCATCAGTCGCCGGATCTGTTGCCGCCGCAAGTGTAGTTGGGAATATCTGATATGAATGACTATAATTCAAAAATATTAACAAATTCGGAAATAATTAGTCAATATGACGACACATCATTTTGGTCCAAGATTTTATTAAATACAAAAAATTTAGGCAAGAAAATTTTATCTAAGGCATTTGTGCTCTATTATGTATTACGCGACGAGCAGACTCCGACTTGGGCTAAAACAGTTATTTATGGTGCATTAGGTTATTTCATTTTACCTTTGGATGCAATTCCCGATATCGTGCCTTTCGTAGGATTTAGTGATGACCTTGGAGCTATGGTTACTGCTTTGTCCATTATCATGGCACATATTAAACCAAAGCACGTTGAAATGTCAAGTCAGGCATTGGAAAAGCTTTTTAAAAAATGAGATTATTTTGAGTTTTTTTCTTAATTAAATTCGTTTTATTAATTTTAAAGGAGTGCCTCATGGATTATTCAGACAGTTTTTCTCCCGAAGTTGGGGGTGATCTTTTTGCCTTAAGTACCGGTATAACCATTTTTTGGTTCGTAGTCTTTCTGGTATTAATTATCAGCTACTGGAAAATTTTTGAAAAGGCCGGTGAGCCGGGCTGGGCGGCTATCATTCCGATTTACAACGTAATCATATTGTTGAAAATAGTCGGACGTCCTATTTGGTGGATTGTGCTTCTTCTTATCCCATTCCTGAACATTATATTCTTAATTATAGTTGTTCTTGACTTAGCTAAGGCCTTCAACAAGGGTTCGGGATTTGCTATCGGTCTTCTTTTGCTTGGCATTGTCTTTTCCCCGATTTTAGCCTTCGGTGATGCCCAATACATAGGCACAAAGACACAAATATAAACCAAAACACACAAATTTCTCACCAAGCCGGGTCATTATGATTCGGCTTTTTCTATGAAATTTCCCGATATTTTCATAATTTTGTATTGTAAAAACATGACAAGTTGATGAAAACTTTTTTATTAAAATACAGCAACTCATTCTCTACGGATATTAGTCCCAAGATTGGGATGCGCCAGCCCAAGAATCGTGCTTGGAAAATAACCCAATTCAAGCATTACACAACTGATGCACCCGTTTAAAAAGCTTTCTTGCACTCGGAATTTCATTAATTATTATTTAACAATTTATTAAAGGATTTAAAAATGACAAAAGATTTTTTAATGGTTAGAGATTTTACTACACAGGAAATCTTAGCTACCTTCGATATCGCATTAGATATGAAAAAGGACAGAAACAAATACTCTACAGTTTTACAAGGCGAGACTTTGGCAATGATTTTTGAAAAGCCCTCTCTCAGAACACGTACAACTTTCGATGTAGGAATTCAGCAATTGGGCGGTTATTCCTTGTACTTGTCTCCCGCTGAAATTAATCTCGGGAAACGAGAATCAGTTTATGATGTGGCTAAAAATCTCGAACGGATGGTTCAGGGCATTATGATTCGTACATTTGGTCACGATATAGTGGAAAATATGGCTAAATGGGCTTCAATTCCGATTATCAACGGTTTGACAGATTATTCACATCCTTGCCAAGCTATGGCAGATTACTTAACTATCAAGGAATTCAAAGGTGAATTCAAAGGATTAAAACTAACATATATGGGTGACGGTAACAATGTAGCTCATTCATTAATGGATGCCGGCGCTCGTCTCGGTGTGGATGTAACAATCGGATGTCCCAGAGGCTATGAACCCAATTTGATTGCCTACCAACAAGCCGTTGAAGATGCAAAAGAAACAGGAGCAAAAATAACAGTTGAGCATGACCCAGCAAAGGCAGTAGCAAACGCCGACGTAGTTTATACAGACGTTTGGGCTTCGATGGGACAAGAAGCCGAAACTGAAAAACGCAAAGCTATATTTATGCCGTATCAAGTTAATGAAGATTTGATGGCTAAAGCTAAGTCCGATGCAATTTTCATGCACTGTCTACCTGCCCATAGGGGGTGGGAAGTGACTGATGGCGTTATTGACGCTCTAAATTCAGTTGTGTTCCCGGAAGCTGAAAACAGACTTCACGCACAAAAAGCTATTATGTATCAACTCATGAAGCGTGATTAAGATGCAAAAAAAAGCTCTAATAGCTGTTGGAGGCAACTCATTGATAAGAGCCGGCGAGCGTGGTACTATCGAAGAACAATACCATAATGCGCATGAGACAGCCAAAAGCGTTGTTCAAATGATTAAAGCCGGCTGGCATGTTGTTATTACTCATGGAAACGGCCCGCAAGCAGGTGCCGCTCTTCTAAGGTCAGAACGTGCCGCAAGCGAGGTTTATACTCATACGCTCGATATGTGCGTAGCAACCACTCAAAGCGAAATAGGTTATATCATGCATAGAGCTCTTGAGTATGAATTACGCCAAAATGAACTTGAGCATATTGTGACCACAATTCCGACTATGGTAGCCGTTTCTCCCGACGACCCTGCTTTCAAAAATCCGACCAAACCGATAGGACCTTTTTACACAAAAGAAGTTGCTATGGATAAAAAGGATAATCTCGGTTGGGATATCGTCGAGGATGCCGCACGCGGCTACAGAAGGGTAGTAGCCTCGCCCGAACCTCGCGCAGTACTTCAGTTAGAAATTATTAATAAAACTATCGAACTCGGTGCTGTGGTAATCGCCTTAGGCGGTGGCGGTATTCCCGTCGTCAACAAGGGGAACGGAGTTATTATTGGCAGTGAAGCTGTTATTGATAAAGATCGCTCTTCATCATTATTGGCTAATAGTCTTAATGTTGATTTATTTATAATTTCAACAGATGCAGACCAAGTTTATATTGATTTCAAGAAGCCTACTCAAAGAGGATTGCGTGAAGTTACAACTGACAAACTCATGGAATATCATGCGCAAGGTCAATTTCCTGCTGGAAGCATGGGACCGAAAGTTGAATCTGTTGTTAAGTTTGTGCGCAATGGTGGTCGCCATGCAATAATTACATCATATGAATATTTGACTGATGCATTGGAAGGCAATGCAGGTACACATGTTAAACACTAATTTGTCAATTAATCGATAAAGCAATAATATGAAACTAAATCATGTAATCGAATCCCAACAGTTCACAGTTCCCAAAATTAAAGAGCTATTCGAAAGAACAGAACTGATGAAAAAAATCGTAGCCCGGGGCGGTACTAAGGATTATGAGAATAAAATTATGGCAAATTTATTCTACAAACCATCTACCCGCACACGATTTTCATTTGCCTCAGCTATGTATCGCCTCGGTGGCAAAGTGTTGACCACTGAGCAAGCCTCTGAATTTTCATCCGAAATTGAAGGCGAAAAACTCGAAGATACAATACGCATCATAGCTCACTATTCGGACGTTATAGTTCTTAGACATGTCGAAGAAGGTGGAGCCGCAAGAGCTGCTGCCATATCGACTGTACCGATTATCAATGCCGGCGATGGTTCGGGCGGTCAACATCCCACTCAGGCACTTCTAGATTTATACACAATTTACAGCGAATGCAAAACTCTCGATGGTTTATCCGTTGCCTTCATTGGTGCTTTAGATTCCGGAAGAACCGTTCGTTCTTTGGCTTATTTATTATCTAAATACGATAGGACAAAGCTTTATTTTATAGCTCCCGATGAAATGCAAATCAAACAAGATATTCTCGAATATCTTGATAAACGCAATGTAAGTTATCAGTCAGCTAACACTACAAAAGGCATTGTCAACAAAGTTGATGTAGTTTATCAAACTCGTATCAATCAGGACAGATTGAAGTCCAAAAACATTGACTTATCTCTTTATAATATTGATAGTGATGTGCTGAAAGTCATGAAAAACAACGCTATCATTATGCACCCGTTACCCCGCTCGGTTGAAATAAGTCCCGAAGTTGATACAGATCACCGTGCCAAATATTTCCGCCAGTCCGAGAACGGTATTTACGTTAGGATGGCTTTACTGACTATGTTATTTGATTAATTAATTTTTTAGGAAAAAAATATGAAAACACAAGATTATATTAATATTGAAAATGAACTCGGTGCACACAACTATCATCCGCTTGATGTAGTAATTAAAGAAGCAAAAGGTGTTTGGGTTACCGACGTCGAGGGCAAACGTTATCTTGATTGCCTTGCGGCTTATTCTGCTGTCAATCAAGGACATTGCCACCCGAAAATTTTGGAAACTTTCATTGAGCAAGCTCACAAAGTTACTCTGACAAGTCGCGCTTTTCGCAATGACAGGCTCCCTCTGTTATATCAAAAATTAAATGAGTTGACGGGCTATGAAATGTCTCTGCCAATGAACTCTGGTGCCGAAGCCGTTGAAACTGCAATTAAATTGGCTCGTCGCTGGGCTTATGATGTAAAAGGGGTTGAAACCAATAAAGCCGAAATCATCGTACAAGCACAATAGTAGGTTTTTCAGACGATCCAAGCTCAAACAAAGGCTTTGGCCCATACTGCACAGACGCTTTCCCGATGCACGAATATGGAAACGTCGAAGATTTAAAAAGTAAAATTACTCCGAATACAGCCGCAGTAATGATCGAACCAATACAGGGAGAAGGTGGAGTTGTGATACCGCCTGACGGTTATCTTAAATCAACCGAACAAATTTGTCGCGAGAATAATATACTTTTTATTTGTGATGAAATTCAATCCGGGCTCGGCAGAAGCGGTAAGCTTTTTGCTCATCAATACGAAAACGTTCGCCCAGACATAGTAATTATTGGCAAGGCTCTATCCGGTGGATTTTACCCCGTATCAGCAGTACTTGCCGATAAGCAAGTGATGCTCGTAATCCATCCGGGAGAGCATGGTTCTACATTTGGTGGTAATCCTCTTGGTGCCGCTGTCGCTGTTAAATCGCTTGAAATCATGCTCGAAGAAAACTTGATTGAACGCTCGAATGAACTTGGCAATTACTTCATGGAAAAACTTCGTGCAATTGATAGCCCGATGATTGAAGAAGTTCGAGGGCGCGGTTTATGGATTGGTTTCGTGCTCAAGTCCAAAGCTCGTCCATACTGCGAAATGCTCAAAGAAGAAGGGATTCTGTGCAAGGAAACACACGTTAATATCATCCGCTTTGCCCCGCCGCTCATCATTACCAAAGAGGAAATTGATTGGGCTGTCGAAAAAATCGAAAAAGTAGTCAAGACATTAGATAACCAATAAACCTCAGATGCCTCCCGAGAGCTTGAGAGCTTTTGGGGGGTATTGATTTATATAAATGGGTATTCAATACTACTAAAACAATTTTGCTAATAGGTATATTATAATATATATTCGCATTAAATACTCTTTTAATATTAGTAAATATTTAGTTCATCATTAATTAGTATATTCCTCATTATGCAGAAATATTCAGTAAACCAACACTTAATCGAGACAATTTTAGCTTGGGTAAATTCAGGAGAAATTGCAATTCCAGAAATTCAAAGACCATTTGTTTGGGACAGTTCAAAAGTCCGTGACTTAATGGACAGCTTATACCAAGGATATCCCGTAGGATATGTGATTGCCTGGAGGAACCCAAACGTAAGACTGAAAGACGGAAGTTTAAGCGAAGGCAAAAAAGTATTGATTGACGGACAACAACGTGTTACAGCATTAACAGCCGCAATACTTGGACAATATGTAATCAATAAGACATACCAAAGAGTAAAAATTAAAATTGCCTTCAACCCTCTTGAAGAAAGATTTGAAGTTCAAAACCCTGCAATACTAAAAGATAAAACTTGGCTTCACGATATATCTGAAGCAATCAATGGAGACCTTTTTGAAATCGCTGACAACTATTTTAAACTCAATCCTGACGTTGATAAGAAACACGTTCGGAACGCATTTTCAAACCTCATAAACATTCCTAAAAAGCAGATTGGATTAATTGAACTATCACCTGACTTAGACATTGAAACCGTAACAGAAATCTTTATACGCATCAACTCAAAAGGTGTTGTTCTTAGTCAGGCAGACTTTGCAATGAGTAAAATTGCAGCCGACACAGAAAACGGTGGTAACGAACTAAGAAAAGCAATTGACTATTTCTGCCACCTTGCCATTGCCACCGACTTTTACAAGCATATAGTTGACAATGATAAAGAGTTTACAAAGACAGATTTTTTCAAAAAAATGCAATGGCTAAAAACTGAAAATGAAGACCTTTACGACCCCGACTATAATGATTTAATTCGTGTTGCTTTTACTTCGCAGTTCAACAGGGGAAGACTTTCTGACTTAGTAAGTTTACTATCAGGTAGAAATTTTGAAACCCGAACTTTTGAAGCCGAAATTGCTCAACAGTCATTTGCGACGTTAAAAAATGGCGTTATAAATTTTATTAACGAGACCAACTTCAAAAAGTTTTTGATGATTGTAAAATCAGCCGGTTTCATTTCGCCAAAATTAATTCGTTCACAAAATGCTATAAACTTTGCCTACATAGTTTATCTGAAGCTTAAAGACCTTGGAGTTAATTCAGTTGACATTGAAAGTTATGTAAGACGTTGGTTAGTTTATTCAATTCTAACAGGACGATATTCAGGTTCTCCTGAGAGTGCCTTTGACTTTGACATAAAACAAATTTCACAAAAACCATTTGACGAATACTTGAAAGAGAAAGAAGAAGGAGAACTATCTGAAGCATTTTGGAACACTTCACTTCCACAAAGTTTGGACACGTCCGTTGCAAGCAGCCCATATTTTCACGTTTTCCTTGCCTCACAAGTAAAAGCAAATGACAAAGGGTTTTTATCTAAAGATATTTTGGTAAGCGACTTGATTTCGCTTCGTGGAGACATTCACCATTTGTTTCCAAAAGACTACTTGAAAAAGAACGGACTTGACCGAAGCAAATACAATCAAATTGCGAACTATGTTTATATGCAATCAGAGATTAACATTAAGGTTGGTAACAAGCCACCTAAAGACTACTTTGAGTTGCTTAAACAACAAATGATTGAAAACAATAGACAAGTAAGTGGTATTTCCACAGAGCAAGAACTTTTGGACAACTTGAAAATGAATTGCGTTCCGACTGAGGTCATGGGAATGACCATTAGTGACTACCAAGACTTTCTGATTTTGAGAAGGAAACATATTGCAAACAAAATGAAATACTATTATTTTAACTTGTGAAATTTCCAATTTTTTTACTAATATCATTTGCTTCTGAATCAATAGTAACTTTTTTATCACCCTTTCAATTCCTTTACAGTTGAATGAAATTTAAGCAGTACATTTGTATTGATTAATTAAAACAATCAAGATTTAAAGAATGAAATACATATATCCTTTGCTTATTTTGATGGCTCTCGGTTGTACTGGCCTTCCTGATGGAGTAGACCCCGTCAAAAATTTTGATTTGAATCGGTATATGGGTAAATGGTTCGAAATCGCAAGATTTGACCATTCATTTGAGCGAGGGCTTTCAAAAGTAACTGCCGAATATACTTTGTTGGACAACGGTGAAGTGAGTGTGTTGAACCGTGGTTTCTCCAAAAAAAAGAATGAATGGAAAGATGCAAATGGTATAGCTTATTTGGTTAGCAGTTCCGATGTAGGATATTTAAAGGTTTCTTTTTTCCGTCCCTTTTATGCTTCATATGTAATCATTGATATAGACTTGGAGAACTACAATTACGCCTTAGTATGTGGTCCTAATCGCTCTTTTCTTTGGATATTGTCAAGAACGCCAGTTTTATCTCCATCAATCAAGGAAAAATTAATCAAAAAGGCTCGTGATTTAAATTTTAATACAGATAATTTTATTTGGCTTGAGCATTGATTCCATGTATATGTATGACAACAAAAAGTAAACAAATGAAAATCATTTTAACTACAATACACCTGTTTATACTATTAAATCTAGCAAAAACCTACCCTCAATGTCCTTGCAGTTCCGTTGGTTCACTGAGTAGCGGGACTAATCTGAACTATATTGAAAACATCGGCATCTTACCCGAGTATCTACTTGAAAACAATCTCAGATTTTCCCATACATATGCTTCTCAATATTATTATCATGATGAAAAGGTTGGCTTTGGAGACGAAGAAATAGTAAATTTTTCTTTGTTGAATTTCTACACAGCCTATGGATTAAGCCGTAATATTACGTTGGAAGCCGATGCAGGACATTTTTACTACAAATCAAGAAACCTATGTGATACTGTGTCAAACAACAGCTTTACAAGTTTGAATTTATCTGCAAAGTATAAGCTTTTCAAAATGAAGGAAACAGGTATTGATTTAACAATAGGACTTGGTGGGAAAATACCTTTGAGTGAAAAAAAAATCGAATCTTTGGGGTACAGTATGCCCGTAACGTCCGGCTATGGATTACTTTTCAAAATGATAGCCGGAACTACTTTACTTAACGGTACTCTCAGATTGATTAACTTTACTACATACGATTTGAACAGCATAGACATTCGTGACTATACTTTTGGCGATATTATATCAAACTCGACTTTTATTGGTTCAAGTTTTATTCAAAATACTTCAACTTTTATTGAAATAAGAAATATTTATCGAAGAAAAGATAAGAACCAAGGTGCAGTGGTCGTTAATTCCGGCAATTATTACTTAATAACGTCATTACTTCAGAATTTTAAATTTGACACTTTGCATGTCGGAATTGCTTTCGATTTACCCGCTTATAGGTACGTTTCAGGCACACAACTCACTAATGATTTTTCTCTATCAATAAACTTCGGCAAATCATTCGACTTGCGTCCCTTCGACCCAATTTATGAGGAATATCTTAAATACAAAGATGATTTCGAAAGTTACGATGATTTCAAGAAGCAATTCGGACTTTGAGACTTAATTATTCATTCATATTCAGTTCATTTTTCTTAATTTTGTATCTTTAATAATTAAGGAAAATGAAAAATTATGATAAATATACAAGATTGGGGACTTATAGGATATAATGAAGCTTGGAACAAACAAAAAGTTCTTGTCGAGAGAATTCAAGCTGGCGAGCAATTGAGTACATTCGTTGTATGCCAGCATCCTACTGTAATTACTGCCGGTAGGGCTACCAAAAATGGCAATATAACAGCATCAGTTGACTTTCTAAAAAATCTCGGAGTTGATGTAATTCAAAACGACCGCGGTGGTGATGTAACGCTTCACAATCCGGGACAACTCGTGGGATATCCGATTTTTGACTTAAAGCAGTATAAACAGGATTTGCATTGGTTTTTACGTGAAATTGAAGAATGCATTATTGAAACTATCGCTTCATATGGTATTATTGGCGATAGGGTGGAAGGTCTCACAGGAGTATGGGTGGAAAAGAAAAGAAAAATATGCGCAATCGGCATGCATTGCTCGCGCTGGGTAACTTCTCACGGTTTTGCTCTTAATGTTAAAAATAATTTAAACGAGTTCTTTTATATAGTACCATGCGGTATTGCAGACAAAGAAGTGACTTCAATTTCGAAGGAACTTGGCACGGAAGTTGACTTTGATGAAGTAAAAAATAAATGTATTATGGTATTTGAAAAGAGATTTTAAAATTTTTTTGTTTGAAAAAAAATATTTGGAAAATGAAAAAATTTTGTTACTTTTGAGTCCGCTCGAAATTGAACGGGCGAATGTGCGAAAGTAGCTCAGTTGGTAGAGCACAACCTTGCCAAGGTTGGGGTCGCGAGTTCGAGTCTCGTCTTTCGCTCGACAGCGCAAGCTGTCACTTCCTCTTTATGCTGCATGCCTTGCTGTCAGTTCCCCCCGATAGTAAGGCATTTTTATTTATTCAGCCCAAAAAGCGAATCTTTTTCTATTTACCTCGAAAGTTTGCTTTACGTTTTTCTATAAAAGCTAAAGTTCCTTCTTTAAAATCTTCCGTTCCGCAAGTTTTTCCAAACAATCTTGATTCGTAGTCCAATCCCTCTTTGGGTGATAGTATTTCGGATGCATTGATTGCCTCAACGGATGCCGATATTGCCAAAGTACCTTTACTGAGGAATTTGTTGACTAATTCTCTTGTTTTAGGGATTAGTTCAGCAGGTTCGAATACTTTATTGACTAAACCTATCCTATAGGCTTCTTCGGCATTAATCAAATCACCCGTCAAAATCAATTCCATGGCTCTTGCTTTGCCGATTATTCGAGGTAATCTTTGAGTTCCACCATATCCAGGGATAATGCCCAAGTTGACTTCCGGTTGACCAAATCTTGCGGTTGTACTTGCATAGCGAAGATGACAAGCCAATGTGAGTTCGCAACCACCCCCCAAAGCAAATCCATTTACGGCTGCGATTACAGGAATATTCAAATTTTCCAATCGCGTCATAACATTCGAGCCGAACTCGGAAAATAGTTTACCCGTACGGCTGCCACACTCGTGAAGTTCAGTGATATCTGCTCCAACTGCGAAAGCTTTCTCACCCGAACCGGTTAAAATAAGTGCTCGAATATCATAATCTCTTTCAATTTCCGTAATAACAGCGTCAAGCTCTGTAAACAATTTATTGTTTAATGCGTTTAACTTATCGGGTCGATTCAATGTAATAATTGCGAAATTTTCCTGCTTTTCAAAGATTATTGTGCTGAATTCCATGATTAATCCCTAATTTTGAATAATGATTTTTTCAAGTAACGAATTACTATTATAAATATTCAAAAATGGATTTTCAAATATTATTTAGAAGTCTAATTATATTCACTTTTGTTTTCTCACTGGATTTACTTGCCAATGTTCCTGCGGCTTATAGACACAATTTGCTCAAAGATTCAGTTTTGAGCGATGGTTTAGCTTATAAATTCTACAAAATGGGCAACCAGAGAACCAAATTTGCAGTTCATGTCATTGAAGCCGATTTGAATAGGTCAAACCTTAAACCACTTGTAATTAAAGCACCTTCTCATGCCTTGGAACTCGATAAATTACACAACATAATCAACCACACAGATAGCTTATATAAAGGTAGAATAGCTGCGGCTATCAACGGAAGTTTCTGGAGAGTTTATACGAATAATGCAATCGGAGCATGCTTCATAGACGGTGAGATTGTTGAATTAAATCCATACAAAGAATGGAGCGGAATTTACTTCGATTCTATGCGCAAACCATACATAAATAATTTTAAAATTACAGGTAAAATTGAGTTATTAAACGGCAATGAAATCATTTTAAACAGATTAAATCGAAGGCGTGACTCAATGGAAATTGTCCTGTATAACAAATTCGGAGGCACTGAAGTCCCTCACATCAGTACAAAAAAAATTGAAAATGAACTTGCAACTCGCCTTGCTGTTGCTATGATTGAACTATTCGACAATGATTCTACGGAATCTGAAATTTCTGTGGATAAACTAAGACAGGAACTTTTAAACGAAAAACGTTCAAATTCTCTCGAAAACTCTCTCATCAAATGCAAACTATTATATTTAGATTCACCTGCGGTAAATAAAAATATC
>CAZWXI010000020.1:0-33208 GCA_964637845.1 uncultured Hyphomicrobiales bacterium
CATCTATTTGTTTGTTATTGCAATATTCACAATATCGATTGCAGAAGCTGCGGCGTAGTATAAGCGAAATATTGACACAATGGCGAAAACCCTTCCGTAAATGTTGAAATTGACTTTACAAACCAACTACATAGCAGAACTGTCAAGGTCAATATTTCAAGCAATGTTGGGCTTAGCAACAAGCTCAAGCAGAAAAAGTATTCCGACCCTCATCCGTTTCCGTTGAAGACAATTATTTATCGCAGAATACAATAATCATTCATCTCAATCCCGCCACGGATTACATTTACATCAATTTTGCTGATGTCACTAACTTGAAGGGCGACCGTTCCCCCACTTTTAAGAGGGGGTTAGGGGGTGTTCGGATTTACAATACGCTGGGGCAATTATATTTTGATTACGGCGCCGGATTTCTTTAAGAACTCAACGGTTGTAAATATTCTTTTTACTTCTTGCAGTTCTTTATTATAAACTATACATTTAACTTCATTGGTTATCAACCACGAACCGAGGAAACTACCATTATAAGAAACGATATTTACATTCTCGCCAACTAAATTGAATTTTAGTTTAGAATAATCAATTTTGCCGTGTTTATCAGTCGCATATGAATTAATGTAAAACAAATCTCTATTTATTGAAAAATAGAGCGTGTCTTTAGACTTTGTAAAAAGAAATGAGGTTGAATCTTTCATCATATCATTGATTTTCAAGTATGCCTTATGCAAACCCCCGGAATAATGCATTGAATCTTGAAAATTGAAACTGAATATATATCCCCCTGCATACAAAGACTGACTTAATAATACATTGCTTTGTTCGGTAGTCAAATTGTAAATCATAAGCTCAGCATTGGACTGAAAATCAAGTTCAAACTCGAAGGAAGTTTTCCCGAAAAAAGGTGTCGGGAAAATCATAAATTTATGATTAATTACGTGACTCCTATCTAATATAGTAAGATAATACATTTCCAGTGTATAGCCCTCAAGTGGCTTATCTGTTTCCGAGTCAAGTATTGTAATAGTGAGCGGCTCTGCCTCTGGATTGACTTCTATGCCCGAATCAACACATGATATAACTCCCAAAATCACTAAGACTAATACGGAAATACTTACAGTTTTCATGATAAATTCTCCATTTATTGAAAATTACTTTTTATATTTTTCCTAACTATGATTATAAATCTGATTATATTTTATACTAAATCACATCTCACAAATATACAGATATTGTGGAACAATACAAAGATTAATTCAGTAAAATGCATGATTAAACTCCTGAATTATATGGGTTCAAGACAATTGACATATAATATCGGCAATCTTATGGTAAATCACTGACTTCTTTCTGTTAATGATTAAGATAAATTTTTGATTATTTATCACATTTCAGTAGTTTTGTAAAATTATGTTAAAACTGTAAAAGATGATTTTGAAATAATGATAACAGAGAAAATACTCGGATTGAAATGCCTGATAGGCAACACCCCCTTGCTTTCAATCAACTTTTTGTATATGGGCAAGAAGCGTGTCATCTATGCAAAGGCAGAAAATTTGAATATGACGGGTAGCATCAAAGACAGGATGGCTTTCCATATACTGAGCAAAGCATATGAAACAGGTTCCTTGGTGCCTGGAATGAAAATTTTCGAAGCAACAAGCGGCAATACGGGGATATCCATTGCGGCGATAGGCAGAGCAATGGGACATAAGGTAACGATTTTCATGCCCGATTGGATGAGCATAGAGCGAAAGCACCTCATAAAAAGTCTCGGTGCGGATATCAGACTTGTAAGCAAAGAAGAAGGCGGATTTCTCGGCAGTATTGCCATGTCTAACGAAGCCGCCTCCAGCTGCAACGGTTTTTTACCATGTCAATTTTCCAATCAACATAATTGTGATGCTCACTATGATACTACTGCCCCCGAATTATGGTGGCAGCTTCGTTTTCTGAATCTGCAACCTGATGCTTTCGTTGCCGGCGTTGGCACGGGGGGTACCATAATGGGCGTCGGTCGCTATCTAAAAGAAAAGGACAGCAATATTAAAGTGCATCCAATTGAACCATTGAATTCACCAACTTTAAAGACCGGCTATAAAGTCGGTATGCACAGAATACAAGGAATATCAGATGAATTTATCCCCGAAATCGTTGATTTGCGTAAACTCGACGAAATAATAGACGTTGACGATGGCGATGCAATTGTCATGTCCCAAATGCTTGCTGCTCAATTGGGCATCGGTGTAGGAATTTCATCGGGAGCGAATTTTATTGCGGCTCTCAAAATACAAAACGAACTCGGTAGCGATAAAACTATTGTTACTGTATTTCCAGACGATAACAAAAAATATCTCAGTACGGATTTACTCAAAGACGAGCCGGTCAAAAGTGATTTTTTTTCAAAAGATGTCGAGCTTCTCAGTTTTAAGGGTCACAAACGAGTATGTCATACCTGTTGCGACCCCGAAACTTGTGCAGATTATTTTACAGCATACACATATGAACAGATGCTTGTATGTGCGCGTCGCGTGCAATTGGCATAATTAGAGAGATGCCAATTTTTTTATGTCAACCTTCTTGGCGATACTGCGAGCAAAATCAGTTCCCTCGACGTTATCCACAGCGATTGTCATGTAAAATCTGTAACCGATAGCATAGAACAACTCAGTTCTTTGCCCGTCGTGCCTGTAGTCTTCGTAAGCAAACACATCCTCGATGCCCGTGTCGAAAGTTTTCTGCCAACCGTCAGTTGATTCCACAGACATACCCATCGAAGCCCACATAGTAACGAAAGCAAATCCCGCATAACCCTGGTTGTAATCGTAAATTTGAACCCTGATTGAACTACGTTCACCAACGGCATTTTCCTTGTAGAATCCAGCATAAACATTCGTTACCGAATATTCGCCCGTGTTTGTGGTCGAACCGGTAGGTTCTTCGGCAGTATAACCTTCGATACTTGTAGGAAGGTATTTCATGAGTTCGCTAAAGTGCAGAGCCAAAGTATCGCCTTTTGCACGGCGTTCTTCCAAGCGTTTTTCAGCACGAGCGGCATCTTGCTGAATATTATCAGCGATTTCGGGAGCTTTTTGAATAACTTCAGCGGCTTGCTTCAATTCGTCAAATTTTTCGCCGCATGAGGCAACAAAAAGCCCGATTGTCACAATCAAAACAATATACTTTTTCATCACAATCTCCGATATTATTTATGAAAAATACAAATTGAATGGGCAAAGATATGAATTTTTTCGTTATAATGAAAAATTTGTTTATTGCTAAGGTTCTTTCATTTTTTATTTTTGATTACGTTTGCAGGAGAAAAATTATTCAACTTTATGAACGAATTTTGATTAATTCTATGTAGTTTTGTAATAGTTGAAGTAAGTATTACTTATACTGTTATTTTTAGGCTTGTGTGTTCTTAGGTATTATGTTGATACTATAATTTCGGATTTTTGGGGTCTGAATGCGTGAAAATCAGCATTTAAAACTATATTGACCCAAATGTGATGCAAACATCTGATGAAAATAATAGATTAATTTCTACATCAGAGCATGATGTAGCGAAAGAAGCAAATTTCCCGGATGAATTCGGTGAAATATTCAGGTTCATTGTTGAAAATTCCGGCGACGGCATAATGATTTTCGACAGCGCGACATTAGAATTAAGATATTCCAACACAAAAGCAAGCCAATTATTCGGGTATTCTTCTGAGAAAATCTCAAAACTAAGCATTAGGGACCTACATCCACCTGAATCACAACAGAAAGTCCAAAATCTAATACAATCATCAACTCAGAATTCAGCTAAGGAATATCGTTATTTGCCTTGTTTGACGCGCAACGGTACGATATTTTATTCTGACCTGCGGGCCCAGCAATTCATCGTAGAGGATAAGGCATATATTGCAGTTTATTATATCGACAATCTGAAAACATATGCCGAAATGAGAGAAATGGCTGTACTTGTCACCGCCTCCGAAGGACTTATCGAAATGGAAACTTCGAATATAAACTATCAGCTTTTCGTTGATACTATTGCCCAGTTATCAGGTGCTTCATATGTATTTCTGAATATCAACGCCAATGATAGTAATGAATTCGAAACAGTCGCTCAATATGGTTCGCCAAACATCTCTGAAACAGCTAAAAAGTACTTAGGTTTCGATATAATCGGCAAAAAATGGAAGTATGACCCTATACGAAATGAAAAAATCAAAAATTCGCTCCTGACCAGATTTGACACTCTTGGGGATTTAGTCGGAAATGTATTGCCACCGAGAGCTATTAAATTAATCAGCAAAGTATTCAAACTCGGTGAAGCATGGATTGTGAAAATTGTCAGGCAAGAAAAAGCAATTGGAGATTTTACGTTAATTTTCGGGAAAGACCAAAGTTTCAGGAATTATGAATTGACAGATATATTCGCGCGAATGGTTGGTCTGATAATGTCACGGTTAATGCTCGAAGAGTCTCAAAAAAGACTTCATAACAGATTCAGAGCAGTTTTGGATGCCGTTCCCGATTTAGTTTTTGCAAAAGACTATGATGGCGTCTATCTGATGGCGAATAAAATGTTTGCTCAAACATATGGACTTACTCCCGAAGATGTTGTCGGCAAAACTGACATTGAAATTGGATGCCCCGAAGGAGAAGCAAACGAATATCTCGAATTTGACCGCGAAGTCATAAATTCGGGCATTGCTAAAACTATTAATACACAAACCCGCAAAAAAGGCGGCGATTATGCGTGGTACGAAATCACCAAACTTCCCATTGATATACCCGGATGCGAAAATGGCGCTGTACTGGCAATTGCTACCGATATTACCGACAAGAAACAAGTCGTTGACCTGCTCAAAGAACGTGACAATTTGCTCGCAAATTTATCGACGCAATTGCCGGGTGTTGTATATCAATTCAAACTTAACCCTGACGGGACCTCATGCTTTCCCTTCTCAAGCGAGGGAGTAAGAGAGATTTTTGAATTTGAACCTGAAGATATCAAATATGATTCGAGACTCTTTTTTGAGCGCATCCACCCCGATGACTTGGAAAAGACATATACAGTTGTAATGGAATCTGCCAAAAACCTGACCGATTGGAATATCGACAACAGAGTAATTTTACCTACGAAAGGGGTGCGTTGGCTCAACGGATATGCACGCCCCGAAAAGATGGAAGACGGCTCTATAATTTGGTATGGATATACTCACGATATTACTGATAGAAAAATTTTAGAAGAAAAGCAAAATCAACTAATGGAAGAAGTGCTGAGCACCAAAGAAGCTCTCGAAATCAATCTCGTACAGAAAAATGTTCTCATTAACGAAATTACTAGAACTAAAGAACAACTCGAAGCTGCAATTCTTGAAAAAGATAAATTCTTTCACATCATTGCACACGACTTACGGTCACCGTTCAACGGTTTTTTGGGACTTACAAAATTAATTGTCGAAGAAATAGAATCTCTATCGAAGGAGGAAATAAAGGATTTAACCTTATCAATAAAAAATTCTGCAGAATCACTTTATGCAATGCTTGAGAATTTATTGGAGTGGTCGAAAATCAAACGCGGCAAAATCAGCTTTGCTCCGCTTGAAATGGATTTAAGTTTATTGATTAAGAATAATATTTCTTTAGTAAAAGCGAACTTACTCAGCAAAGAAATTACTCTTCATGATTCAATCGAAAGCGGACTAACAGTATTTGCTGATGGGAATATGTTGAATGCCGTGATTAGGAATTTACTCTCTAATGCCATAAAATTTACACATCGTGGAGGCAGTATTTACACTACTGCCGTTAAAAGCACGGGAAGAGCACTCGTCACTATCAAAGATACCGGCATCGGCATCAACGAAAAAGCACTAAAGGACTTGTTCGTCGATACCCCAAAAGCCTCCCAACGTGGAACTGAAGGCGAATCAAGCACTGGCTTAGGATTAATCTTGTGCAAAGAATACATAGACATGCACAAGGGCAAAATTTGGGTCGAAAGCCAAATCGGGAAAGGCAGTGCTTTTCATTTTACTTTGCCCAATACTCCGAAATCTTAGTTTTATTTTATAGTTCCCTTATGGCTTGAAAATCGTCAAGATAATCAAGATTATAATGTTAATTGAAGCATTTGTTTTGGAAAATTGCTGAAATTATACTAATTTGCCATACTTTATTATGTAATTTTAGAAATAATTATGAAAAAGACTATTTTACTTAGTTTGTTAATATTTATACTACAGAATTTGCTTGCCTTTGCCAAAGATGACGAGAAACAGCGAACTATTGAGGCTTTCAAGAGGCTTAAAGAATCTGCTCAACCTCAGCCTGTGATGCTAAAATCGGGCTACCCAAAGTATTTACTTTCGGGTCAATCTAAACTTCCGTTATTTCTCAATGTAAATGCCACAATGGACGAGCTAATGGCTGACCCGAACAAGATGCAGAACGAATCTTCGATTTCAGTCAATCCCACAAATCCAAAAAACCTAATTGCATCAGCTGTTGACTATCGAGCCGAATCTTCTACTTGGGTTTATGTAAGTCAAGACGGTGGTATTTCATGGAGGAACTATAATCTTGGCAAACCTTATCCTAATTGGCGTTCATCGAATGATCCGTCCGTAATGTTCGATGCAGAAGGTGTCGGATACTTAGTTTATGGCGGTTTCGGGATTATTGAAAATACAAATGCGGGGCCTGTGGGCGAAAACGGCGTGTTTATTGCTCGTACTACTAACCAAGGATTGTCTTGGGAAGCACATATCCCCGTAATTGTCCACACAGGGACTCAGACACTTGATTCCAACTTCGAGGATAAATACTACGTCCAAGTGGACAATTCACCTAATTCACCGTACTACAGGCATGTTTATATCCCTTGGAAGCGTGTTACCCCGCGTGATTCGGCTACGCAAATCGTTATTTCCAAGTCCGAGGACCTTGGATCTTCATGGTCAGAGCCTCTGCCGATTAGTCATAGGGTCCCCGGCAGTTCCGAGGATACTACTTTTGGTCAGAGCTTTCCGCTTGCCACCACAGGACCAAATGGCGAACTCTACGTAGTGTGGAACCACGGCATTGTCCACGGTATTGGTTTTGTCAAATCTTATGACGGAGGTAAAACATTTACCGAGCCACGTATCATTCACAATTATAATATATTCGGCGAAACGAAATTCATCCCCGGGCAGGGCTATCGGCACGTTGTCAAGGGCAAAGTGCGTGCTGAGGCGTATCCCGTTGCCGTTTGCGACAATACTGAAGGTGAGCGTAGAGGCACTATTTATCTCTGCTGGTCGGCAGATAATCCTCCGAATGTATATTTTTCCAAGTCCACTGATGAGGGTGAAACATGGACAGAGCCGATTATGGTTCACGAACAAAGCATTAATGACCAATTTTGGCCCTGGTTAAGTCTCGACCCAAAAAGTGGTGAACTTGCAATCATGTATCTCGATAGCCGTAACGACCCCGATAACATAATGATCGAGTGCTACCTCAGCTACTCATCAGACGGAGGCGATACATGGATTGACCGCAGAATATCTGATATTGTTAGCGATATTCGACTCAATCCTTTTTCAAGCAATTCGTTTGCAGGCGACTATAGCGGGAATGCCTTTTTCGATGGTATTGTCTATCCCTCGTGGGTTGATATGCGCAACGCCATAACCAATATTGCCGATAGTGACGTTTTTACGGCAATAGTTAACACTCGTGCCCCGGAAGCTGTTACGGATTTTGCATACGCATTCGATATAGCAAATCCGTCCAAAGTTGATTTGAGATGGATTCCACCAAGCAAAAAAGCATTTGGACAGCCATTGCTGCCCGAAGAATATGAACTCGTTGTTTACCGAGAAAACAAATTATTACAGGTCCTGCCCGGAGGTACGGCAACTTATCAGGATATTGGGCTAATCCCATTCGAACCTTATAATTATAAAATTTACGCAGTCAGAGGTGAAGACAAGAGCATATCGCGAGAATTGACGGCTTACCCCGGGGGCTCACGCAAGCCGTCAATCCCCGAAATCACTGCAATTCGGCGTAAAGACGTGCAGACCATTGAATTTGATGTGAAAATCCCATCCATGCGAACCGATAATGTGACGCCAATTCATAATATTCACAAATTAAATGTGTATTTGGATAGCGTAAAATTCAAAACATTTGATTTAACTGCTTCGGATACGGGTAAAGTAATGACATTCTCGGTTGAACCGCAATTTACGGGCTTTGGCTCGATGAATGTAGATGTCGAGGACTATTTTCCGCAAATTGATTTTACCACGCGTAGTGATTTTTCCGTCAGAAAATTATTTTTTTCGGGTCCCGATGTTGATGCATTGAGCGAAAATTTTGATGCGTTACCTCTTCGCAAGTACTATATAGCAGGGAACTGGGTTGTTTCTAATCTTTTTGCTTACAGCCCGCCAAATTCTCTTACTGAATCTCCAGGCGGAGATTACAAAGCCGAGCAAAAGGACACAATTATAATGTTCCCTATAAATTTACGAGATAGAAGTGAATTTTATTTAGTTTTCCGTCACGCCGCTCTCATTCGCACTGGTGATACCGCTCACGTCGAAATCGCTTCTGATTTATACGGAGAATGGACTTCTGTCGGCAAATACAACCGAAATTATTACGAGCCGTGGCAAAACACCATTCGCAATTTTGAGGATTGGAAATTTGAATCAATCGCTTTCGGAAACACTCAAAACTGGCAAAGTGCCTTCGTGCGATTTAGATTTGATGCAAACAGAATTTTCAATGACGACGGTTGGTATCTCGATAATATAGAAATAGCAAATTCTGCTTTAGGCGTTAAAGATATACATACAAATGGCTTAGTGCGATTATATCCAAATCCTGCATCTGATTTCATTGTCTTGGCTAATGCGGCAGGTGAAAATATCGGCGACATCAGAATTTACAATATTTTCGGGCAGAAATTATTCAGCAAACGCAGTAACATTCAATCTGAAAGAATAAATATATCAATTTTCCCATCAGGATTTTATTTTGCGGAAATTCAATCGGATGCAGGAGTACAAAGAATTAAGTTTGCGATTGTTAAGTAATTGAATTAATACTATTTAAATCATACTTGTATTATTGCGAGCACTGTCGAAAATTTTGTTTTTTAATGTGAGTGCAGGCGAAAAACTCGGTATGTATTGCAGTGAACGCTCGCAATACTCTACGGCTATTCCATAATTTTTATTTTTAACGTGAATTGTTGCGATTGTGAAAGCTGTATTAGCGGATAAGAAAGGTGTCAGATTGCCGCAAATTAATGCATAATCCAGACATTCAAGTGCTTTATCGAGTATCTGCATTTGATAGAGTGTATTCCCGAGTTGATACCATGCGTATGCGTTTTGTGGTTCGTGCTGTACGTGTTCAGTTAGAGTATTCAGATTCTTAGCTACTTTTTGATTCATTTCCTTACGAGTGACCATATAGCCATCGTGATTGATGATAAGTTCCGAATTCCCTATTTCATAGCCGTTTTCAAATATTGAAGGCGATATTTGCTCATGCACCTTCCCTATGAATGATATTTTCGGATAACCGAGATTTCGGAACAAACGCGGATACATACCCTTGTGTTCGGCGATTTTCCCGTCATCATCAATAAATCGACTTACAATTTTCATAAGGTAAGCGCCGATTTTGTCACTGGTCCGATGCAATAGTGGAATCAGCAGAGCTCTGCTTTTCTCGTTAAGCCTTTCATCGGCATCAATGTAGAGTATCCAATCGCTTTTGCAGTGTTTGAGAGATTCGTTCCTTGCAAGCGAAAAATCGTTAATCCAGACAAAATCATATACCTCGGCACCATATCTCTTCGCTATTTCAATCGTTGTATCGTTTGAACCTGTATCCACGAGAACTATTTGCGAAGCAATTTTACTGATACTTTCGAGACAATCAGGCAGGGATTCCGCCTCATTTTTAGCGATAATTGCAACAGATAAGGATATTCTTCTGCTAAACAAATCATTGTTCATCAATTGGCACCTCGCAATATACGCCATTCGTTCATGCTTAAAGTTCGGTCAAGCATAAATTCTTCGGTTTTATTCCGCTGAATTTTAAATGCTATTAGCCCTATTCCCTTTGCAAAATATAAATCCGTCATGTTGTAATTCTTCATAATATCATCATATAATTCGCCATTTCCTTCTTGAATTACATAAGCCGAGGGGTAGTTAATGCCTTGGAATAAATAATTTACGAATGTTCGCTGGAATAAACGGCGAATTTCATATTTGCCATTTTCATTTGACGCTATAAACAATGCCGGCTCGACGAAATCCCAAAAAAATACCGAATTGCTTTTATCAATTTTCACATAAGTATCTGTACCTTCGAGCATTGCGCTAAATTCGATAACTTCCGAACCTTCATTTCCGATTAATTCCTTTGAGCGGGTGAGCATATTCAAGTCATTATCGAATTGCTCGATATAAAGATAATTTTTGCCAGCTTCGGTCCGAGATTTCAGTGCCACGTAAAAATGCTCATTGAAAATCGTACTTGAACGATACACATAAACACGTCCGCGTTCAAGATCGTAGAATGGATAATAGTAAAGGCGCAAGTTGGAACTTTGGATGCAACTGGCAAGCAATAAAGTGACGGAGAATAATATTAGATTATATCTGCTCATCGTAATTCAATTTATCGTATGCGGGCAAAAATTTACCGTTCATCAAAATTTCCGGTATTACGATATTACATTCCACATATCTCGCCTTTACACCTGCTTCAAGGAACATGGCACGTGTCTTTTGGTAAGATTCGACCCATTTGCCGTTTGTATGCAAATCGTAAAAGTCTTGCCCGTTTTGGTGAATAATTACGTCCGATATGCCCGTTTGGATTATTGCGCGGGTGCAATCGGTACATGGGGTCCACGGCACATATAACTTACATCCTTTGAGTTGAGTGCCTCTGCGAGCGGCATTATATATGGCATTACGCTCGGCGTGCTCTATCCAGAAATACTTTTCCCCGCCGTCTCGTGATAAACGTTTATTGTCTGTGTCGGATTCTATTCCTCGCGGCAAAGAGTTATAGCCCGTCGAAACAAGTACATTATCCGTATCCACTATTACTGACCCCACGTGAGTAGCAGGGTCTTTGCTTCTCATTCCGATAAGATAACACATCGTGATGTATAGCTGGTCCCAATCAGGTCTTTTGTGTGTTTTCGCTTCCATACAATATAATTTATTTTATTATTACCCATCGGCAAATTTACATAATTTTGGTTTATTACTGCAAATTATTTATTCTAGTTCGTATTTGATTTTTCCGTCTGTAATTTTGGTTTTATTTAGAGGATTTTCGATTTCGAATAATTCAGCCGCGAAGTCTGCCTTTATCACTTTTTCGGTAAATTCTCTGAAAATTATAGAGCCCGAATCGCTACGGAAATTTTGTGGCGAGCTTCCAGTAATCGTCAAAACAATGTAATTGCTTCCGTTGATTTGCATGTTTTTCCCGTCCTCAATTTCTTCGTTTACTACGATTAATACAGAATATTTGATATTCTCGGCATTCATTGTTGCCGTTAAATTGAATTTATTCGCTGACGACGGCATCTGAACTCTCACACTTTGAGATACGAAAGGCACCCTGCCGGTCATTTGGAGAAAAAATTTGACAGAACCTGAGTCGCCCTGCGGTGCAGTGCTCGACGAACAGGAAATCACCAAAGCAAAAGTAAGAACAATCAAAGGTTTTTTCAGCATCATAAATCCCCGTGTTGTGGTTTGAGCAGTATTTCTTCCAACATAATTGATGGTTTCGCCAGCATCAGAGCTATGTTCGCAAGGATCACTTCGGAAACATCTTCGGATTTCATCATTTTTTCCGAATACTTTTCGAGTACTTTCGGATTCCATATCGCCGAGACGGTTGCTCCGAGAATTAAATCCACGATTTTTACGTTTGTGTGCCTGATTTCTTTCCTGAATGTGTCCGAAATTGCCTTCAATCCGGCTTTCGAGGCAGAATATACACCGCATGAAGTAAACAAATCGTTAATTGTAACCGAATTAATATTCATAATAATGCCTTCGTTTTGCTCGAGCATTAGCTTGCCAAATTCCCGCATCATAAAAAAGGCGCCGCGTAAATTTATGTTAAGCATCTTGTCAAATGCTTCTTCGTCGGTATCAACAATCGGTTTAAAAATTCCCACACCCGCATTATTCACAAGCACGTCAATCCGTCCGTACATTGCGTAAATATGCTGCACCAAATCGAAAACTGACTGCTCGGAATATATATTGCATTTTACAAGTTCAAATTTACCTTGGCGATAATATTTCTCGTCAATTTCAATTTTCCTGTGATAATGCTCCGGATTTTTCGAACCGAAGCCGATGACTTTTGCCCCGACTTTCAAAAATTCCCGGCTTAGGGCCAAACCCAAACCACTTGTAGCTCCGCTTATGCAAATAATTTTGTCGCTTAGTACTTCTTTCATAATTTTGCCAAATTAAATAATGTAAATTTAATCGAATAAATGTAAAGTGACAATTGAAAACTGTAAATAAAAAGAAAATTTTGCTTGAGCGGCTTTTTGCAAAGTTGCGACTCGGAATAAAACCCGGTCTGGAGCGTACACTCAAATTAGCTGAATTTGCAGGTAATCCTCACGAGAAATTCAAATCCGTGCACATCGCCGGTACAAACGGCAAAGGTTCGACTGCTTCTTATCTTGCCTCTATTTTTACGGGAGCAGGGTATAAAACTGGACTTTATACCTCGCCGCATTTAGTACAATTCAACGAAAGATGTAGGATTGATGGCAAAATGTGGAGTGACGAAGAAATAATTTATTATGCCGAACAGATGCTCGAATTCGCCGAATCAATAGATTGCACATTCTTCGAAATAACAACTGTAATGGCATTAAAATGGTTTGCCGACGCGGGAGCAGAAATTTGCATAATCGAAGCAGGCATGGGAGGCAGGTACGACGCCACTAATATTATTACTCCAATTACCGCCGCAATCACGAGTATTGGCATGGACCACACAGAATACTTAGGCGACACTTATGAAAAAATCGCTTGGGAAAAAGCCGGTATTATTAAAAAGGGTATTCCTTGCGTTCTTGCTTCAGGTGTAGGCGGGCAAACAGATTATATTAAAAACATTGCTTCAGAACTTGTCGCACCCGTCTATTTGCCGCATGAGTCCATGAAAATTGAAAATATCGAATATTGTTCCGATTTTTCTATAAAAAGTACATTGCAAAGTGATAAAACAAAGTATGTAATACATTCGCCCCTGCCCGGAGAGCATCAAGTGCAAAATATTGCTACCGCATTGACTCTTGCTGAAATATCGTCTGAGCAATTCCCTGTTACCATCGAAAACATAGTCGCAGGTATAAAAAATGTGCAAAAAAATACGGGCATTGTGGGCAGAATACAAGTGTTGAACAAATCGCCCCTGCATATTCTCGATGTATCGCATAATGAACAATCTCTCGAGCGATTAGCTAAAACTTTGATATTGCACTTGGGGACATTGCCGCGATTTAATCTCGTTTTTGCGGCTATGTCGGATAAAAATATCAAAGCTATGCTCAATATAAGCAAACCATTCATATCGCGTTTATTACTGCCGGAGCTTAAAATACCACGAGCTGAAAAACCAGAGGCAGTAGCTGAAATTGCCCGAGTGATTGGTTTTAGTACGATTGAGTGCTTTATAAATGTCTCGGATGCGTTCAACGCAAGTAGAGGTGAAAATACAATTATCACAGGCTCATTCCATTTGGCGGGTGAATTTCTTGAGGTATTCGGTGTGGCATTATCCTAATTGCCCGCTCGATTCGCCACGGTAACCTTTAATAAATTCGCTTGCTTTCATTGCTTTTTTGGCTTCGGGAATAATGTCGAGCAGTTCAATTGAGCCGTCCCTACAACCTACAATGAACTGCGAATCACAAATCATGTAATCGCCGGGGTTGAGAGATTTTTCCTTATGCTCTATTGCGTAAATAATTTTCAGAAGTTGTCCGTTAAATCGTGTTCTTGCTCCGGGGTGCGGAGATAATCCCCAAATGCGATTCAGTAGTTGCTCACAACTCAAATTCCAGTCCAAATAGCAATCTTCGGGGAAAATTTTTGGAGCGGGAGTAGCTTGCGTATCGTCCTGTTTCAATGGAGAATAGTTTCCCGAAATAAGCAACTCGCAAGTTTTGATTGCAATTGTAGGTGCCATGAGCATCAATATGTCATGTAATTCTCCTGCTGTCGTGCCACGAATAAACTCAACTTCATCTTTGAGCAAAATATTACCCGTATCAACCTTTTCCTGCAAAATAAATGTGCTAAGACCCGATTTGGTATCGCCATTTATGATTGTATGGTTAATCGGTGCCGCTCCGCGATATTTCGGTAAAATTGAAGCATGAACATTGAACGAAGCAATTTTTGCCATCTCGTAAATCGCTTTGGGCAAAATGCGAAATGCGATGACGCAAAAAATATCGGGGCTAAATTGGCTCAACTGCTCAATAAATTCATTCGATTTCAAACTTTCGGGCTGAAGTACAGGAATGTTCAATCGTTGAGCGGCTTCTTTCACGGGAGACATCGTTAGTTTCAATCCTCTGCCGCTCGGTTTATCGGGAACAGTCACGACGGCTTTAAGCCCATAAACTTTGTGCAATTCGAGCATAGAAGGGACCGAAAATTGCGGCGTCCCCATAAATATAATATTTGTTCCCATCATTTTGTTCAAACAATATTACTGATTATAAAATACACTGCAAAAAGTACAACCGAAACACCGAATAGTTTATCTAAGACGGTGGTTTTCAACCCCGAAGAAACTCTTGCCCCTAAAACTGACATGGGCAATGCGAATATCGCAAGAATTATTGCCGTTTGAACGTGTATGTTACCCAAATAGTAATGGTAAATTGCATTGAAAAATGCCACAAATATAACTCCGAAAAGTGATGTGGCAACGGCATGCTTGAATTTCATTCGATGCAGCAAATTAAACAAGGGAACAAAAACAATTCCGCCTCCGATTGCAAACAGTCCGCCGATTATTCCGGATATTGCGCCCGTAAATAGACATAGCCCAACATCATCTCGCACCGGGCCGCCCGCTCCTTCGAGCGGAAAAAATTTGGCGAAAAGTGTTTGCAACCCGATGTAAAGCAGCAGAAATGTCTTCCCGATTAAAAGTAAATCGGCGTTAACATACTGCGTGAAACTTGTAACTATCAAACTAACGGGTATCGCCGAGCATAGTGATAACATCGCAATCCTGTAATGGATCATTTTTTTTCGGCAATAAACTAAACTACCCGAAGCCGAAGTAAAAAATGCAGTCGAAAGTGGCGTAGCAAATGCTTGTATCGTTGTCAGCGTTGTAAATTCAGCCAGCATCGGCGATGACAAGACCGACCCCCCTATGCCAAACATACTTGATGCAAAACCTGAAATCAATGCAATTATAATGATAATTATTGCGTCGGTCACTTTTCGCCCTCAATTCCCGTACTACCGAATCCGCCCACTCCTCTCTTGGTATCATTTAAACTGTTGCTTTCCAACCAAACCGCTCTGACGAATTTCGCTATTACCAGTTGTGCAATTCTGTCGCCTCTGTTGATTGTGAATTCGTTTCGGCTGAAATTCGACAAAATGACTTTTATTTCCCCGCGATAGTCAGGGTCAATAGTGCCGGGTGCATTCAAAGCAAATATTCCATGCTTTGCCGCAAGTCCGCTTCGGGAGCGTACTTGGCATTCATATCCATCGGGTAGTTCGATTGCCAAACCCGTTGGCACCATAATTGTTTCGAGCGGTTTTATGGTTATTGGGAAGTCAATTTCAGCATATACGTCCATTCCCGCCGAGCCTTCGGTTGCATATGATGGCAGTGGTAAATCAGTAGCTTTTAGTCTTGTAATTTTTATTTTCATTCAGCTTGTAGGTCAATAAATTCAAATCTTTCTCCGTCAAAAAGCCCTTTATCGCTCAATTTAATGTAAGGTATCACCAGTAATGCCATGAAAGACAAAGTCATAAAAGGCGAATGAAGGTTTGAGCCGATTTCACGAGCTTTCTCAGATATTAGAGAATAGTGTTTGGCTACCTCATAGGCATCTCCGTTGCTCATAAGTCCCGCTACGGGTAAAGGAATTTTGTATATACTGTTGCTGTCATATAGAGCCAGACCACCGCGCATTTCAATAATCGTATTCACCACTTTCGCAAGCGACTCATCATCAACTCCTACTGCGGTGATGTTATGAGAATCGTGACCCACACTTGATGCAATTGCTCCCTTTCTCAGACCGAAATTACGAATAAATGCAACTGCCGGAACCGCATCAAAATATCGGTTCACAACCGTAAGTTTCAGCACATCATTTTCAATATCAGAAACTAAATATCCATTTTCGACTTTTGGTATTGCGAGAAGTCTTCGCGTAATCAATTCGCCGTCAAGGGCTTCAATTATGTTCAATTTCGGCTTTCCGTTTGATTTCACGCGGAAGTCCTCCGGCTTCTTCGGCGAACAGTTGAAATTATTCAATGTTTCAAAAGATTGCCTCGATATCTTCGATACATAGTTTTCCGCTGCTAATATTCCGTTAACGTATGTTTGAATTACATTAAATTCCCGCAAATTATCAACAATGATGAAATCAGCCGAAGAACCCTCAGCGAGCAATCCAACGTCAAGATTGTAATGGATTATGGGATTATAGCATGCCGCCCGGAGTACATTGAACAAATCGTGACCTTTGGAGATTGCTCTTGAGGCGATTTTATTGATATGTCCGACCGCGAGGTCATCGGGGTGCTTGTCGTCGCTACAGAACATTATCATATCATTATGCTCAGATATTAATTTGTGTAATTCCTCGAAATTCTTTGCGGCGGTACCTTCGCGAATTAAAACCTTCATCCCGTAAGAAATTTTTTCCTTCGCTTCATCATAAGTAAAACTCTCATGGTCAGTCGTTATTCCCGCTGAAACATACTTAGCGAGTTGCTCGCCACACAGCCCAGGAGCGTGACCATCAATCGGCTTACCTATTTTGTGAGCAATATTGATTTTTTCGCTAACATCGGGAAAATTGTAAATCACTCCTGGGAAGTTCATCATTTCGGACATATATTTTATTTTGTCGTTCTGTAGAAGTTGCTCAATCTCGGGAGCATTGATTGCGGCACCCGCAGTCTCAAACGTCGTTGCGGGTACGCAGGATGGCGCCCCGAAATAAAACTTGAAAGGCACTTTTGAGCCGTTTTCGAGCATGAAATTTATACCTTTTATCCCTAAAACATTAGCAATCTCATGCGGATCCGATACTGTAGCTACGGTACCGTGAGTAAGCGCAAGACGTGCAAATTCCGACGGGACAAGCATTGAACTCTCTATATGAACATGCGAATCAATGAATCCGGGCATAATGTAGTGAGTCTCCTTTGTCGAATCTTGCCTTTTTATACTTTTGATTTTGCCTTCCGATACTATTACTTTGCCGGGGAAAACTTCTCTGTTGATTACGTCAACGATATTTCCCTGAATTTCAAAATTTTGCATATTTCATAATCCCTGATAAAACTCAATCAAAAACGTTTAATCGAAATAAATTATTTAGGAGCATCGAATTATTTAATACTTTCTTACTCGCCTTTCACCTTTGATTCCAACTTTTTTGCTGTATTTGCTTTTCACTGATTCTTCAAATTTTCCGCGAGCACTACGTGTGGTTTTATCTGATGATTTACCGTATTTCGCACTTGCTTTGTCCTTGCTATCCGAATCAAATTTCTTGCGGGATTTGCTGCTATCGGTGTATGATTTTTCGCGATATTCTCGACTCGGTTTACTCTCATTATCCGAATCAAATTTTTTGCGGGATTTGCTGCTGTCGGTGTATGATTTTTCGCGATGCTCGCGACGGGATTTATCATCGTCATATTTACGTTTATAAGCGGGAGGCTCAGGATCTCTTTTTCGGATTTCGTGGCGTTGCTCTGTGAATTCTCGTTTCTCGGGTCTTGGTCTTTGTTGCGACGAAAAATTGCCCTCGAAGCAAATGACAAATTCCGATTTTGTTTTCTCTTCCTTCAGTTTCTCGTACAATTGAGCAAAGGTGCCGTAATGATGTGTCTCATAGTGCATGGTCAAATTCATACCTATATATGCCGAACGTTCTGGCATCACTTGGCTCAGTACTTCCAGCAAAGTGAGCAATCTGTATGGCGTTTCCAACAGCACGACTGTACGTCGCTCGTAGGATAGCTCCTTGATTTTTTGTAATCTTGCATCAGTTTCTCTGCTCAAAAAGCCTGCGTACAGGAACTCGTTCAAATTGAATCCACTTCTGACAATTGCGGTCATAATGCTCGAAGCCCCCGGCACCACTTCGATTTCAATTCCTTGCGAAATTGCATTTCTCACGAGTACCTTACCGGGGTCAGCAAACAGAGGTGTACCCGCATCTGAGATTAGCGACAATTTATTACCGTCCTTGAGTAGTGTTATTAATTCAGGGACATTTTCGAATTCGTTATGCTCGTTCAATGTTAGCAAATCCTTGTTCAGATTGATTTGCCTGAGAATTGCTGCGCCCATTTTCAATTCTTCGCACACTACAAAGTCTGATATTTTCAGTACTTTTATAGCCCTCAGCGTAAAATCATCTTTATTCCCGATTGGAGTCGAAACAATATAGAGTTTGCCTTTTTTTTCTTTACTTGTCATGTTGTTATATAATTTAAAAAGCCGTCAACGGCATAAACTTCAAATAAACAAAAAAAATGCTTGCGTGAATAATATAATCTTGTTAGTAATTAATTTTGTGTAAAAAATTGATAAAATATTATTATCTTTGAACTTTGTAAAAATTACGGATTAAGCAATGGCTAAAAAAGTAACAAGAAAAGAAGCTAAAAAGCCGCTTTGGAGATACCCGTTTACTTCGAAAAATTTCATATTTTTCGCGATTGCTTTGGGTGTTATAGCTATGGGTTATATTTTGATGGCAACAGGCATCACCGAAAAACCGGCTTTACCGCAAGGCAAGTGGAACAACCCATTTGCCGTAATCATCGCTCCGATTTTGCTCGTAGTCGGATATTTTGTGCTGATACCCTATGCAATAGTAAAGTACTTCGGACATAGTAAGACTGAAGAATAAATACAGCCATGAAAACTCGTGCCGGATTTGTTTCGATAATCGGCAAGCCAAACACAGGGAAATCCACCCTGCTGAATGCTATTTTAGGTACTAAACTTTCAATCACTACTGCTAAACCACAGACTACTCGACGCCGAGTACTTGGAATTTATTCCGCAGAAGATTTTCAAATCGTTTTTGCCGATACGCCGGGATTGCTTAAGCCTCGCTACGCGATGCACGAATTGATGATGGAATATATTTCCGAATCAGTTGAGGAAAGCGATGTTTTGCTTATGGTAACCGATATGGTTGATTGCCCAAATGAAGATTCGGAATCTCAATTAATTGAAATTGTTCGTAAATTCAAGGGAATAAAAATTCTCGTTCTCAATAAAGTTGATGCCTTAGGCGACAGAAAAAAAGCACTACCGTTAATCGAAAAATTCAGCCGCTTGAATATATTCGACGAAATCATTCCCGTATCATCTTTGTATTCAGATAATATCGATAGGCTCATCACTTTAATAGGCAAATATCTTCCCGAAGGTGAATTTTACTACGACCCTGAATTATTAAGCATACACCCCGAACGATTTTTTGTTGCGGAGTTAATTCGTGAGAAAATATTCGAACTGTTCGAGCAAGAAATACCGTATTCAACGGAAGTACAAATTAGCAGTTTCAAGGAACGAGCTTTGGGGAAATGGCACATTGCCGCAGATATCATTGTTGAGCGTGAATCACAAAAGAAAATCTTAATCGGCGAAGACGGCAACAAAATAAAGCAAATCGGACAAATTGCCCGCAAGTACATTGAAGAGCATCTCGGGCATGGTATATATCTTGAATTGTTTGTCAAAGTCAGGCAAAATTGGCGAAATGACAAAAATAGATTAAAAGGTTATGGCTATTGAATTAACAAAATTTCAATTTTTATAATTACTTGATAATCATTATTTTAATGGTTGTTTTTTTTACAATGGCAAAAAGAAAATATTAAAATGAGAAGAATTGCAATAATGACCAGTGGAGGTGACGCTCCCGGGATGAACGCCCATATAAGAGCGGTAGTCAGAGCCGCACTACATCACGGGCTTGAAGTATTCGGAGTAGAAAACGGATTTACCGGACTAATTGACGGCGAATTTATCAAATTAGACAGAAAATTTACAGCAAACATCATCTCACGCGGAGGCACTATACTCCGAACTGCACGCTCAAAAGAATTTCGTAATCCCGGTGGACGTGCGGCGGCGGCGGCTCGATTGAAAGAAAACGGTATCGATGGGCTGATTGCATGCGGTGGTGATGGTACTTTCCGTGGAATTCATTATCTATGGGAAGAGCATAAAATCCAAGTCATAGGTACTCCTGGGACAATAGACAACGATTTATACGGCACTTTTTATACAATCGGCTACGATACGGCTGTCAATACTGCAACTTCGGCAATTGACCGCATCCGCGACACTGCGGATTCGCACGGCAGAGTCTTTTTAATCGAAGTAATGGGTCGCCATGCTGGATTTATTGCAATGGATGTCGGTATAGCATGTGGAGCCGAATATATCGCAGTACCCGAGACCGTAACGAACATGGATATGCTTTACCAACGTATCCTCAAGCAAGGCAAAAAACGCCGAACTATCATAATCGTCGGCGAAGGAGACGAAGAAGGTGGTGCTACCAAAATTGCCGAACATTTGCAAGAACATTACGACATCGAAGCCAAAGTAACAATTCTCGGGCATATACAACGCGGTGGCAGTCCTACCGTACGCGACAGAGTGCTTGCAAGCCATCTTGGAGTTGCCGCTGTTGATGCTATACTTGCCGGAAAAACCGATATCATGGTAGGCAGAATACACAATGAGATTACATATACTCCGCTTGAAGAAACTTGGACCAAGATTAAACCATTAAAGTCATATTTTCAGGAATTAGCGGATATTCTCGCATGAAAATATTTACCAATTAACGGGCAAATGATGAAAAGAATAGGCATTTATGCTAATAAAGACAAACCCGAAGCTAAATTCTACGCACGCAAAGCAGTTGATTTGATTATCAACAGCGGTGCGGATTGCATTGTCCGAAATGAACTTTATTCGACACTCGACCCCGACGTGAAGTCCAAAGTCAAACTTCATGACATCAGCGAATACGAAAAACATGCTGACATTATAATGTCTTTCGGTGGTGACGGCACTCTGCTTACAATTGCACGCTATCTACTCAGTTCAAATATTCCGATTATGGGTTTCAACGTCGGGAAATTGGGCTTTTTGGCAGAATATTCCATCGAGCATCTTAATCAATCGGTAAAGGATTTGCTCAACGGTAACTATCGCGTGGTGGACCGCTCGGTGCTCGAAACATCAATCGGAGGCAAGGTCTTTTACGCATTAAACGACTTTGTAATCGAGAAAAAGGACACCTCAAAAATGATAATGGCTAAGGTTTATTCCGACGAGCATTATGTGGGTGATTACAGAGCCGATGGCATTATCATTACTACACCGACAGGCTCGACAGCATATTCGTTGTCATGTTCGGGACCGATAATCGCTCCATCGGCGAAAGTTATTTGCATCACGCCTATTTCTCCACATACACTCACTCTGCGTCCGCTTGTAATACCCGATAATAATTGCGTGACATGCGAAATTACCGAAGCAAGCGGCGGTGCAATACTTGTTGCGGACGGTGAAACCGTGAAAACTCTCGACATAAACGACAGCGTTAAAATTTCTCTCTCCGCCGCGAGAGTTAAACTGATTAAGCCTCACGATAGCTCTTATTATGATGTATTGAGAAATAAAATGCTTTGGGCAGCTAATGTATTAAATAAAACGGAAAGTAATTAAAATGAACATTTTAGCATATATAGACTGGAATATTTCCCCCGAAATTTTCAGAATAGGTACTCTTGCACCGCGTTGGTACGGATTGCTTTTTGCATCAGGCTTCGTTGTCGGCTACTTCATTATGCAGCGAATATTCAAAATTGAGGGCAAAACCAAAAAATCGCTCGATTCGCTATCGATAACAATGATTATCTCTACTATTATAGGAGCGAGGCTTGGACATTGTCTTTTCTATGAACCCGAAATTTACCTTTCCGACCCCATAAAAATATTATTTATTTGGCAGGGTGGTCTTGCAAGCCACGGCGCCGCAATAGGTATCATTTTCGGATTATGGCTCTATGCCAAACGTCAACAGGATATTTCAATGATTTGGATATCGGACAGAATAGTAATAGTTGTGGCACTCGCGGGATGTTTCATCCGATTAGGCAATTTCTTCAATTCCGAAATTTTGGGGCTTGAGTCAACTGTTCCTTGGGCAGTTATTTTTTCTCGAATTGACGACCTACCTCGTCATCCCGTCCAAATTTACGAAGCACTCTCTTATCTTGCAATATTTTTTATCCTGAATGCACTTTATAATAAATACAAACCAACACCTCCCGAAGGACTTTTGTTGGGTCTGTTTTTAAGTTTAATTTTCGGAGCGAGATTTATCCTTGAGTATTTCAAAACCGCACAAGCATCCTTCGAAGCAGACGATTCGCTGAAAATGGGACAACTTTTGAGCATACCTTTTATACTGCTCGGAATATTTTTTGTCATAAAAGCGAAAAAAAATAAAAGTTAACTGCGACATTTCAGGTTTTTATGTGTCATTCTAAGATAGAAAAAGTACATTCTTATGTAATTTATTCATATATTTGGCAAGTGATATGCGGTTAAGTTTATGAGACGTTTATACATACTTTTACTCATGACGATTTCGAGCATTTCTCTGTTTGCGCAAAGTGACGAGGAAATATTGAAATCTCTTCCAGAATTTGTCAAAGGGAGTAACTACGGTACTGAATTTTGGCTGACCGTACCGCCTGCTTTACTTGATGATAACGGTCTCAGCGATTATCTGAAATTATTTTTAGTTTCGCCTTGGGATGCTACAGTCAAAATCACAGTAAACGCGAAAGGATACAATCATACAATCAAATTAGCAGCCAACACGCCCGACGTAGTTTCAATTTTGCCTGAAATTGCCCAGCCGTATATCAAATCGCCTTTCGCTCCCGTTACAGAAAGCATCGTTTTCCGTAATGCAGCAATCAGAGTCACTTCCGATGAGCCGATTACTTTATTTGCCGTTGTTCGCTACCGCCAATCTTCAGAGGGCACACTTGTTTTACCTTTATCGGCATTAGGCAACGAATACCAAATAGCATCATTCGGCGATGCATCGCAATATTATCCGACATATAATTCATTTCCGTCTCTTGCGGGAGTTGTCGCACCCTTCGACGAAACACAAGTAACTTTTGAGATGGGCGGCAATGCAAATTCTGTCTCATCAGACGGATTACGCCCGGGCGAAAAAATTTCAAAAACACTTAACAGCGGTGACGTTTGGATGTTCTCATCAATGGGACGCGGGAGCGACCTCACGGGGAGCAAAATTACGTCCAATTTGCCCGTGGCAGTATTATCGGCAAATCAATGTGCAAATATCCCGATCGAAGTTAAGCAATGCGGCTATATCTTTGAGCAAATTATGCCGACAAGATTTTGGGCAGATAATTATATGATTTCGAAAATTCCCGGAAGAAAGTACAGTCCTATCGTTAGAATCTTTGCAAGTCAGACAAATACCGATATTACCGTAAACGGAATTCCCGCCGCAAAAATCAGCAAAGCCGGGGGTATCATTGGCGAAGGCTACGTAGAATTGCGTCCCGACAGTGATTTCAGAACAGGGAAGGGCGACAATATTAAATCCAATAAGCCGATAGCTGTCGTATTTTATAATTCGGGTGTTACCGAAGACGGTCTGCCATTGCCTCAGGGTGCACCGTTTATGTCAATTGCGGGTGCTGACGTTCACGCTCAAAAGCATGTCAGATTTGTCTTGCCCGGTTTACCTAACGATTCAAAGTTCGGTACGAATTATCTCACACTGATTACCGAGACCGAGACTGAGGGTTTAATCCCCGATGATATGTATTTATCGTACTTCGACGGCATGCAATTCCAAAATCTCAGAGTTAAAGACCTGAATACCGTCATAAAAGGCGATTTTCATGATGATGGCAAAAAGCCGAAAATGCAAATAACCGTAAAATTACCCGATTACGGAACATTTGAAGTTAAATCAACGAAACACAATTTTCTTGCTTATTTAATTGGCAATAATGAAAAAGAATCCTATGGTTATCCCGCAGGGCTGAAGTTGGCATCGGGAACTTTTCCCGAGGATACACTTGCTCCCGAAGTAAAATGGTCAATTAATTGCGAAGGATTAATAGAGGGAAAAACCATTGATTTACCTAAAAATGCGTCAATTCGCTCCAATCTCGCGGGTGTGATTTACTATTCGAATTTATCGAAAAATATAATAAAAGGCGATTTTGATAGAATTATCCCCGGTCAGACTCCCGAAATGAGTTGGAAGCTACGCGTTGAAAATATCAACAAGGATGCAGTAGCAGTGCTGAGTTTTTGGGACCAGTCGCTTAATACAAAAGACGTGGTAATTCGTTATCATGCTCCCAAAATATCCATCGAACCTAGATATGCATTTTTCGGCTCAATGAAAGCGGGTGAATCCAATACAAGAGCATTCAGTATCGCTAATTATTCCGATTCTGTATTTGTTGTGAAATCAATCGTTTTGAAGCACGGAAACAAAGGCTTCTCACTAAGCGATATTCCGCAATTGCCCCTGACATTGAATGCCGGAGAAAACCGAACTCTCGAAGTAGCTTTTCAAGCACTCGAAAACGGAATTTTGATAGATTCGCTCGGCTTTATCGGCAACTGCGGGCAGGTATATCTGTCGCATCTCGAAGCCGTTGTCGGTAACCCCGTAATCGAAGTGCCCGATATTTCCTTCGGTGACGTGACGATGGGCTTGACAAAACCTCTTGTTTCCTACATAATGAATACGGGTGTTTCGGATTTGACTGTCTATAAATATACAGTATCGGATGAACCTGCATTTGAAGTTGAGATTTCGCATGACTTTTCGGACTCTCCGCTTATAATCGCTCCTAATGGTAAATATCCTTTCACGGTGCATTTTCGTCCGACAGTCGAAAAAACTTATACGGGGCAAATTCTATTCAGTAGCGACGCAAATTCAAAAGACAGCATTTGTTTCATACTCAATAGCCGCGGCATGAAGCCAGGGCTTGTCGCCGAGTCCTACGATTGGGGAAGGCGCCGTATCCACAGGTTCGATTTTCCTGCAGGTCCATACGTGGTTGACAATGATGCGGGAGGAATGAAAATACGAAATACAGGCGACGCTCCTATTACGGTTGCAAAAATGGAGCAATCCGAAGAACTCAATTCTGAATCATTTGAGTTTAATCGTTTACAATTTAATAATTTAACCATTGCCGAGTTCCGCGAATATATTTTCGATGTAAAATTTCGTCCCGAAATATTAGGAAAACACAAATTAACACTTGCATTTACCGATTCATTCGGAAATGAGACTAAATCAGAACTGACTGGATATGGAGTGGCTCCGAAAATCCGCAGTACAATCGTTAATTTTGATACTGTCCCAGTGAGAAATTATTCCGCTCCGAAAAATATCAAAATGAAAGTGGAAAATCTCGGGATAAACGAATGGGAATTTGCAGATACGCTAACAATATATGGACTTAGCTACGATAAAGATGAAATTTCCGATATAAAAGGCGCTTACGGCAAGAAAGGATTTTATATTGATGCGTCAGCCGTAAATCTGCCCATTAAGTTAGCCCCTGGGGATTTCATTATTGTTGATGCATATTTTGTTCCCGATAACGAAGGACTTTCCTCGGCTGAACTGAGAATAATGAGCGATGCCGTCGAACAAGCTACTTTCGCTCTTGTTGGGTTTGGTATGAGTAAGGATATAGCCGTACAAGGCGGCACCGGCAGAGCTTGCGTAAATTCTTCTGCTACAATTACCGCTTCCATCCGTAATAACGGGACAACTGGAGTTACCTTGGGACCGCTTAAGTTCAGAACTCCGGTACCAGAATTTTCTTTTGCTGATGTTTCCGATATCAACGGATTCGAATTACATCCTGGCGAAACGAGGTTTGTCGAAATAATTTATACTCCGACAAGCAACAATAATTCCTTTGCCGAAGTAATTTTTGCCGATATGAATGACCCCGAAAACTCGAAAGCCGCAAAATTGACAGGTGAAGTTATATTATACAAGTCAGATGTAAAAATTTCACCGATTGAGCAATCGGTGGGTATTGGCTCTGAATTTACGTTAAAGGCTAATTTTTCTTCGCAACCCGACTTTATTGATGCCAACTTGAAAGAGTTGTTTATTCGCATAACTTACGACCCCAGCGTTCTCAAGCCGGCGGAGTCATTTATTGTCGCATCGGATTTACTCAAAGGCAGATTTGAGAGCAGCAATGCCAAATCCACACGAGGAACTCACGAATTTAGCATCAAAGCACTAGGCAATTACACGCTCCACGGCAGCGGTGAATTAATTACTATGACTTTTGATGCATATTATCCGAACAGTTCACTAAAGCACTCGCTCGTAAACCTCGAAGTATTTCCCGTGAATAACAGTTGCGCCGATATCAAACCTGCTTCTGCAAAAATAAATGTTAAGCCCGCGTGTGCTGACGATATCCGACAAATCGAATTCGCCGGTACTAAATACAAGTTTGCTCGTATCAGTCCCAATCCAGTGACATCAGATTTACTTACGGTTAACTTTGCAATAGGTATCGAAAGCCGCACTACAATCACTCTTACAAATTTATCGGGTGAAGTAATTGATGTTCCGCTTGATTTGGAGCTATCGAAAGGCGAATACGAAATGAATATTAATCTGAACGGTATAGCTTCGGGTATATATTATGTCGAAATACAGTCTGGCCCCTTCAAAGATTGGCAAACTATAGTGATTTCAAGATAATCAGGCAATTTTGACTTCGGCATTTTCTTTAGCCGAAAGATACATGGCGTCAATTATTCTCATCGTTTGGACTGCTTCAGAGACGGTTGAAATAATTGGGTTCATGCCCAATAGAGCGTTAACGAAATGCTTAATCTCGCTTTCGAACGATTTCCTGTGTATCGCAATATTTGATAATGTATCAGTATTTGCCACGGGTTCATAGGTATCGCCGTTGCTCTTGAATAGACGTAAAGGATTGATTTTCGCTGCACCGTGACTACCATAGACGTTGAAAGCAAAATGATTTCTGCTCGAAAACAGCGACCAACTCATCTCAAGAGTAGCCACGCTGCGATTTTTGAAACGTATCCCCGAGATGCAGACATCTTCGACATTTTCTGTTTTATGTTTGAACATTGAAGCGTTGACCGCCTCGACCTCAGAGAAATCCGTAATCCACAGTAAAGAGTCTATTAGTGAAATACCCAGGTCAATTAGCACACCGCCGCCAGATTTTTCGATTTGTTGCCGCCACTCCGAACTGCGCTTTTGCTGCAGCCAGCTTCCCTGCACATAGAACACTTCGCCGATTTCGCCCATCTGGACAAAATTCTTCAGCATTTTTGCATCATATCTGAATCGCTGATTTGTCCCTACCATGACTTTGCAATCTGTGCCTTCGAGTGCCTTCTCGATTAGCAAAGCTTCCTCGTAATTGCGAGCAATCGGCTTTTCAATCATTGCATTTTTACCTGCCGAAATCGCTGCAAGAGCTATCTCGCAATGTGCATCTGTTGGGGTGCATATATCAACCGCATCTAACTCATCTATTGCAAGAATTTCGTCCAAAGATTCGCAAACATAGGGAATTTCATATTTTTCGGCAATCAATTTCGCCTTGGGTTTATTTTTGTCGTATATTGCCGCAAGTCTGACATTTGGCAATCTGTGATGTATGGGCAAATGAAAATTCTGGGCAATTTCACCCGTACCGATTAGTCCGATATTTACTTCATTCATATAATTTCCAAAACTTTTTGCTACAAATATCGTGAAAATCGCATGGATAATCAATAGGAATTCATACTTAACTACAAAATTAACTGAAATTTTCATGAATTTTCCGTTAATTTCATGATTTCGTCGAAAACGTGTTTTGGAGTGAGCTTTTTCATGCAATCGAAATGACCTTTTGGACAGCAATTACGCCCTATATGTGAGCAGGGACGACAACTTATGTCATGCTCTACTATCTTACTTTTAACCCTAAATGGAGAAAATCCGAAGTCTCGCACCGACGAACCAAAAATCGCAGTAATGGGGGTTTGCATCGCCGCGGCAATGTGCATCATCCCCGTATCGTTGCCTATAAATAAATCACTCTCGCGAATTATGCGAGCAGTTTCCGAAAGATTTAATTTGCCGCAAAGATTGAGTGCTCCGGATTTTTCAGAGGCAACGGCAAATTTGCCATCATTGGCACCGCCAATCAGAGTAATCTCTGCATCGAGTTTCGTCCTGAGCCTATAGGATAGCTCGGCATAATATTCCGGCAACCATCGCTTTGTGAAATAGGTAGCCCCGGGGGCAATGACAATTTTTCGGACATATTTGCTCTGAACTCTCGAATGAGGCAAATATTTCCCCGAACAGACATCTTCTTCCAACCACACTTCAAGTCCCAAACCGTCATCTTCTAGCGGAATGATTTTTCTGACAGCTTCTGTGTATAATAAAGGGATTGAAATCGCTCGTCGGTAAACATTTTTCTTGAACCAAACAAGCATGAGTTTATAAAATATATGTTTATCAAGTGCCACACTGCGGGCTTTCAGTTTGTACCGTAGGAGGCGCGTACGGTAATTATTATGCAAATCAATCACGATGTCATTGTCCGAAATTCGCTCATTCAGTCTTTCAGCGAACTTTAATGTTTCCGATATCCCGAAAGATTTGTCGTATTCTATTATCTCATTTATACGTGTGTTAAATCTCATCAGCGGCGCATATTTTTTATCGGTCACATAATAAATTTCACTTTCGGGCAAAGAGTCGCGGAGCATACGAACGACAGCTGAAGTGAGTACAATATCACCTATTGAACTCAATCTGATAAGAAATATTTTTACATTAGTCGCCGATTTCATATATTGTATATATTTTTTTTGCTTTTTTTTCAAAACAAATTTAAGCATTTTTATGCACTATACAGTGGAATACAAAGACAGCGTCGTAATACTCGACCTGAAAAACAAGACAATCGAGTCGGAAATATCGGCAGAACTCAAAGCCAAGCTACTTGTATTGGCTCAGCCCGATATCGAAGCACTAATCGTGGACATGTCAAAGGTTGACGCAGTAGATAGCTCCGGGCTCGGGGCATTACTGCTTGCTAATCGCCAATTACGTGAGAACGCAATACCCGTCATACTTGTCGGAGTCAAAGGATTTGTAAAAAGTTTAATGTCAATGACAAAAATTGACGAAGTTTTCGAGTTCTTCTCCACAATAGACGAAGCGTTGCAAGCCCTCGAAAAAGAAGAATAGATAAAGTTAAGAATAGACTGCTCCCTCATTGAGTACCATTATACTTTGTAGGTTGATGGTGGGTATGCCAATATACTCTACCGTTCTGCAATTACTAACATTTCAAAATCTTTTGTGTTCAATTTATCTTCACGGGAAAAGGCTCCAAGCGTTGCCCCGAAAATCTCTATTTTGGTAAATCCAAGAGTTTTCAACAACCAAGTTATTTCGCAAGGAACATAATATCTTTCGTTGCATTCTAGTTCCTTTTTCGCTCCGTTGTCGTCCTCAACTTTTGTTGTGTTATAATCTCTGAATGTCATTAAGTCAAAATTTTTGCTATGGTATGTAGCGTTTCCTTCAACAAGACTCTTTGCGTGAAAATCGTTTATTGAATGAAACAAAGGAAATAATCCGTTTAATGTTGTGAATATGAATTTTGACTTATCTTTTAACGATTGAGAAACATTTTTAAGAATTTCGTAATTCATTTCGTCTGTTTCCATTAAAGGAAAACCGCCTTCGCACATCATTATTGCAACATCAAATTGTTTGTCAAACGGTAGGGCCCGGGCATCGTGGTTTAAAAAATCAATTTGTAAATCGTTTTGTTTTGCCTTTTCTCTTGCTTTTTCAAGTAAGGATTCCGACAAATCAATCCCGGTCATTAAATAGCCTCTTTTTGATAATTCAATGGAATGACGACCAGTGCCACACCCAACGTCAATTATCTTCAAAGCTTTATTGTAATTAATTTCTTTCTCAATAAAATCACATTCACCAATCGTGCCATGCGTAAAACATTCGTTGTCGTATTTTTCACCGTAGTTTTCAAATAATGACTCATACCATTGTTTTTTATTCATTTTTTTGCCTTTTATGTTATTTACTTTATTAATGATTATCTTTCTTTGCATGGTGTACAATGACCGAGATATAAGCAAAGTATTGTAAATATTTTCTTTAGCTTACATCTCTTTCCCGAATGTGCACTTTTTCGGGGAAGCTAGTTAGTCCATTTCTTTAGTTTTTACACACAGAATTTGAAATGCCATTGCAGGTCTGTTTCTGACAAAAATTTGAGTTATATCTGAAATAAGCAACCAAAATAATTTTGGGCAAAACCTTAATTCAGCATATTCTCCCCTCAGAGGTTTCCATCCATTTATGCCGATAACTCTATACCCTCTTTTCTCCATTTCTTGAGCAGTCCAACCGGATTTATGAATTTGCCATCGGTTATTTTCATATTCCCCCTGAGATAAAAATCCATTCGGAGTGAATATAACAATTTTATTTTTTGCTATTCTTTCCATCATGTTTAGTAAATCTATCCCCTCTTCTTTCGTTAAATGTTCGATCAAATCAGAAGCAAGCACACAGTCAAAAGAATTCGGCTCAAACTTTTCTCCAATATCTAAAACATTAATATTATAATATTTATCGTGGATACCTTGTTTTTTACTTTTTTCTATACTGGGGAGAAATGCATCCACGCCGACACAATAGAACTTTTTGGAAAAAGATTTGATTGGCGAATTACTCCCACATCCAATATCAAGCAAACTTCGGCAGCCTTCTAAAGATTTTTCTAATTCGACCTCGTCATTATTAAATATTCTGTAATAAATCTTTTGTAGTAACTTCTTCATTTCGTTGGTAAAATAACATTGTTTAAATAATAAACTTAACAATAAATCAAGTGTAGATAAGATACTTAAAATGAAATTAAAGACCAATCTTAAATCGAATTATTGTTACGATTTCAGTTATGACATCGCTACTTAGCATGGCAATTCCGCTTTTGAAATCCAAAAACTCATTATCCAAGTCAATATATACAATTTTTTTTCATATCGTTTGATATTTATAGAAGCTTCCGAAGTTTTGAACCTTCGGAAGGTGGTGATTATATCGGATGAAGCTGTCCAATAAGTTTAAATAAAGAATGACAGGGTGCGCCTCACCACTTCACAAACTTCTCCACCCTATTGCCAACCCGCATTAAATACACGCCTGGAGGCAGTTGCGATACATCAATTCTTACTCCCTCTCCTTTGGAGAGGGTCGGGGTGAGGTGACTTACGCACTGTCCAAGTGTATTGTAAATCTTAATAGCTCCCTCGCTACGCTCAGAATGACGAGACGGTGATTTTAAAAATATTTTCCCTGCATTACAGTGCAGATGGTAATTATATAATATATTATATTTCAACGACTTATGGATATTGTACCAGTTTTGACTGTACCGCCAATATTTATAATTATTTGATATATGCCCGACGGAATATCGGAAGTTGTGAGGCGGGCTGAATTTCTGCCCCTGCGTACTTTGACTGTTTTTGAAATAAGCTCTTGGCCGATTATTGTATTGAGAGATACGATACTTTCTGCATTACGGTCGGATTGGAAATATATATCAACCCAGTCATAACCAGTGTTTTGGAGTGTTTTAAAATGAACTCCATCAGTAACAATTCTATCAATCGGGGCATTTGAACTACTTTGCTTTTGAATAGGAATTTTGGTGCTGTCAGCGGAATTGCTTTGATTTAATATATCAGAATTAATTGATTTATTGGCATTTGCGCAGGAAGCGAATAATAATATTGCTAATAAAAAAGCAGTTGTATAAAAATATTTAGAAATTATGATTCTATCATATATAATTGATAATATTACTTGAGTTTTACAAATTTTAAATTAAAATCATTAACCTTTAAAAAATAGAAACCTGCAGGTAAATTTGAAATGTTAATTTCGTGATAGAATTCCCCGGCTAACATTTCTTGACCAAGTATGTTTGTAATCTTAAAATTACGTTTTCGCATCACAATATCAGAAATAGTAATGAATTCACTTGCTGGATTTGGATATAAACGAGGCTGTATATCATTTTTCTTTTTAAGTAATTCCTCAATACTTGTCGGCAGAATTACACCGGCTTCATTGTAAACTTCAAGCACAAATATGTGTTTTACGTCATTTATGGCATGGAGCCATTTGTTGTTATATTTATCAACATATATTTCTCTAACATCGTCAACTGTTAAACCCGAATTTGAACTATTCAAGTTTGTCCAATTTTCTCCGTCAAATCTGTGTAATCCGCCTTTAAAGCCACCCGTCCATATTATATCGTTACTATCAATGGCAAGTGAAGCAAGTTGATGGTTTGTCATCCCGGAATTATGTTTATCATATAAAGTCCAGTCATTTCCATCATATTTAATCAATCCGCCTAATGAATCTAAGTATCTATTTCCAGCAACAAACCACTTGTTCCCTTTGGAATCAAAATCAATAGCCTGACACCAATTAATGCTTGTTATACCAGTGTTCTCACCATTATAAGGAGTAAACACACCATTATTAAACTTCGCAATTCTATATGGGGAATAAGCATTTGTAACCCACATTGAGCCGTCCTTATCAATCGCCAAACTAGAAATATATCCATTTGGGTTAAGATGTTCAAAATGGAACACCTCCCAGTCTGAACCGTCAAATTTTGCAAGTCCTTGCCTTGTAGCA
>CAZWXI010000021.1:0-32750 GCA_964637845.1 uncultured Hyphomicrobiales bacterium
TCTATGAGTGATATATTCTTTGGTCGTAAAGCTAAAAGTCGCTGACCACGAGCCCGGTCCGCCGGAATTGACAGCTCTAACTCGCCAAAAATATTCCGTCAAAGGCAGTAAAATATTAGCACCCAAGAGAAATGACGTATCGCTTATATTTGTAACAGTAGCTACAAAATTACTGAAATCAACTGTTCCGGAGATTTCGATGTCATAGCTTACGGCGCCGTCTGAATCCGACCATACAAAAAGCGGAGATAAATCAATATCGTCGGATTCATCGGAGGGGGACAATAATTCCGGAGTCCCGGGAGGCGGTATCTTTGTCGTAAACGAATAGCTCTCTGACCAAGAGCCAGTTTTATGGCTATTTTTGGCTCTAACACGCCAATAGTAAGTTGACGAATATTCGAGCAATGACTCCGGCACAGAATAAAACGTCTCATTGACCGAAATGTCAACCAAAGGCGGTAGAATGAAATTTGCATTATCGGAAATCTGAATTTGATAATGAGAAGCAAACAGTGCGGGTTCCCAACTAAATGTATTAGTAAGCGGTTGATTTGCGGCATCATCTTCGGGTAATAGCAATACTACGTCCCCAGGGAGCGGACTATAATACGATAAAGATGCAAAATTCGGTGAAAGCGAATTATCCAAACTACGGAATTCACCGCCCGAAAATATTGCCGAAGAACTGCCCGCAAGCGCATAAACGGGCCTGTCGGGATTTGGAAACCAAGGCAAAATATTTCCGAACAAATCAACTGCCGCTAGATTCAAATAATCTTGCCCTGATAATTTAGTAAAATCACCACCAATATAAATCATATCGAACGGCTCGTTGTAACCATAAATAGTCCAAACGGTATTATCCGGCGAGGGATCCCACGAATTCAAGGTACCGTCGAGATTAAATGCGGCAAGCCGGCTCCGCGGTTGCCCCATCACACTGCTGAACCACCCACCAATATAAATACGCTCCTTGTAGTATGCTATGCTCAACACAGCATTGTTAGCATCAGGATTGAAACTGGTAAGAATGCCGTTAAAGTCAAACGAAGCGGCTCGATTTCTCTGAGCACCGTTTACCAAAGTGAAAAATCCGCCGACGTAAACATGGGAATCATTCATATCCAAGCAGTAAACAGATGCATTCGGCGAGGGCGCCCATGCAAGCAAATTCGCACTTGTATCGAGCATCGCTAAATATTTTCTTTCAATATTGTTGATTTTCGAGAAATTCCCACCGATGACTATTTTATTATCTTTTGCCTTGACTGCATATACAAATGAACTCGGATTAATAGAAAATGGCGACAAAGTACCGTCAGTCCTGATTGCAGCTAAATACTTCCGAGATTGACCCGAAATGCTTGTAAAATTCCCCGCGGCATATACAATACCGTTCATCACAGATAGAGATGAAATTTCGGCATTGGGGTTAGGATTCCAATTTGTGAAATTACCGTCGGAATCAATTGAGGCAAGGAAATTTCGCTTAACACCACCAAGACCCGTAAAATTACCACCTATAAGTACATTATCGTTTATTACAGATACAGCAAGCCCCGTACCATTGGACGAAGGATTCCATGAGGCTAAACTCCCATCATTATTTATAGCCGCAAAACCTGCTCTATCCATACCGTTAATTTTGCCGAAAGTACCTGCTACATAAAGTTTGTCATTGAAATAATCGACAAAAAGCACGTTGCCATCGGCACTCGGAGCCCAATGTTGCAGATTGCCCGATAAATCAAAAGACGCAATGTATAAACGTATCAAATTGTTAACACGGCTAAACCTTCCGCCAACATAAATTCGTGAATTCTTTATGGCAATGGATTCCACTACATTGTTAACATTCGGATACCAGTTTTCGAGTAAACCGTTGATTTTTACAATCCCCAACCTATTGATTGTTTCACCTTTCAAACGAGTAAACGCTCCACCGAGATAGAGCTTATCGCCATTGACTTCAATAGCACGAATTAGATTATTAGCCTCGGGATTCCAAGCGGCAAGCGAAGCATCATTAATTGATACAGCACCCGCGAAATCACGTTTAACGTCGTTGATGAACCGAAAGTTACCCCCCATATACAAAGTGTCACCAGCAATTGCAATCGAAAAAACTTCATCGTCAACTTTAGGTTTCCACGAGGTCAGGTTGCCGTTCATATCAAGACAAGCCACATAACTGCGAAATTCGCCATTTATACCTTGGAATGAGCCACTGACATACAGTTTGCCCGAATGCAAAACCATATCATATATGTAGGGATAGCGACCGATATCAACATTCGGAGCAAATGTTGTGACATTGCCGGATGAATTAATCTGAGCCAATCTGTTTCGTACAAGCCCCCCGACATGGGTAAATTCACCTCCGAGAAACCATCCGCCATTTCCGTCGGGTATTATTACATTTACTTTGCCGTTTACTTTCGGAAAGCCGGGCAAGAACTCACCGCTGATATTATTAACAATAACGGCACTACCTGTCAAGTAAGAAATCTTTGTAAAAGTGCCTCCGACATAGTTAATACCTTCATGATGAACAATCGTGCGAATTGTACCGTTAAAAGCTAAATTTGAATCAAGAAGGTAATTTGCTCGAGCACCCACAAACGAGACTACAAATGCAAGAATGCCAATAATTAGAATTTTCGAATATTGCTTGACCACTCGGATTTCTCCGTAAAATTAATAATTCATCCAATATAATTGCATCTAAAGACGAAAAAATTCGTCTTTACGATAAGATTTTCAAATATAACAATAATAATTATGACAATAAAGAATATATTTCAAAATTTTCTGAACATTAAACCATTTATTCTTATATTACTCTCGTTTATCTCCACTCCCCTACTTTATAGCCAATCCAACCGGAGCGAACTAATCAATTTCCAATCCGCAAAATTACGCTATATATTGGAAATGGCGGAAAAATATCATTATGACTCGCTCGATATAGCCGCTGCGTGCGATAAAGCCTTCGACTTTTTGCTTAAATCATTCGACCCCCAATCGGAATATTATACCAAAGAAATGTCGGCATATCTCCGAGAACGGTTTACGGGAGTTTCGGTAGGTATCGGCATAGATGTAATCATTGTATCCGATACTGCCACCGTTGCAAGTGTTGCCGATGGAAGCCCCGCAGAATCCGCCGGATTGACAATCGGCGACAGAATCATCGCACTTGACTTGATGAACACAGTCGGTATGAGGCGAGACGAAGTTTTGAATTTGCTACAAGGCGACGAAAATACTGAGCTAGAAGTGACACTCCACAAATTTCCGAAACGAAATTACGATAAAATTCGAGTTAAACGCTCTAAGTACGATTCGCCAAGCATACCCTCCCATTTTGTGATAAATGGTCAAAGAGCCGCTTACGTCCAAATGAATCGAATCTCTGAAAAGACCCCAAAAGAGTTTGCTCTCGCCGTCGGGAATTTGGATAAAAGCCAATTCGATTATTTTATTCTTGACCTAAGAAATAACCCTGGCGGTTACTTGGGACAAGCTTCTGAAATTGCAGACCATTTTTTGGAAGCCAACACATTAATCTGCAAAACTCAATCTAAAACTCCCGCTTTTGATACCGCATTCATAGCCACACCTATGGGCTTGTTGCATGATTTACCTCTTACGATACTCATTGATTCCAATTCCGCATCAGGTGCCGAAATAATCGCAGGAGCCATTCAAGACAATGACCGCGGCTTGCTTGTCGGGATGGGTACTTATGGCAAGGCAACAGCACAAAAATTCTTCAATATGCTCGATAGTTCAGCGTTCAGACTTACAGTAGCGCATTATATCACACCCTTGGGAAGAGAAATTCAGCGGATTAAAAGAACTTCCGATGATACCGAACTCGACCCCGCCGCTCGCCTACAGTTAGACGAGCAACAATTCACTCAAATAAATGAAATGCTGAAAATGCACGGCGGATTGAAAAATTTGCCGGTATATACAACTCCGAAAGGCAGAAAAGTCTTTGGCGGCGGCGGTATTTTGCCCGATTATTTCGTACAGTATGATACGACAACGGTGCTGACAAAGCTACTTCGCTCGCGAGCAATTATGCTGACTTGGGCAATGAATTTCATAGAAATGAAATATGACAATTTTGAAAATGAATATAAATCTTTTGAAATATTCGATAAAAAGTTTAATTTTACAAACGATGATATTGTAAATTTTGCAAACTTTTGCGCTGCAAACAATATTTGGAATGCTGATATGTTTAAAATTGACAGAGCTTACATTTTGTATCATCTCAAAGCATTAATCGCCTACGTTCGATGGGGAACAAATGAGTACAACATGGTTATGGTCAGAACCGACCCCTTCGTCAGAAGAGCATTGGAAATAAGACAAGAAGCAATTTCGTTCATCAATAATTAAAAGGAACAAGATGTCAAAAACTAAATCTATACTACTCTGGGTTGCAGCTTTTATATTAATGATTGCAATAGCAATTTACCAGCGCTCAACCGGCCCCACGTACCCTGCAAAGGGCAAGACCGATATAGCAGGCACACAGGTCAGATATAATTTACCACGAAGTTATGGTGACCCGGGCGATTGCAGGGTACAAATCGTAAATGAGGATAAATCTCTGCTGGGAGTGATGATGTATAAACGCTACAAAAGCTATGATGATTGGACAACTGTCGAGCTTCAAAGAACAGGCGACACACTTTTTGCGTACATTCCCAGCCAACCGCCCGCAGGAAAAGTCCAATACGAAATTCTGTTAGGCAAGCAACAAGATATGCTTATTCCTTTGACTAAGAAGAACGTTATTATAAGGTTCAAAGGATATGTACCGCTGTATTTCCTTATACCACACGTTATAGCAATGTTTGCGGCAATGGTTTTCTCGACTCGTACAGCTTTAGAGGCATTTTTCAAGGGTACAAACGTATTTAAGCTTGCCGTTTGGACAACTGTGTTATTTTTCATCGGCGGATTTATCTTAGGTCCGATTATACAGTGGTACGCCTTCGGTGATTTTTGGACGGGACTGCCATTCGGAACAGATTTAACCGACAACAAGACTTTGATATCCTTTGTAACTTGGCTCATAGCTTTGTGGCGAATGAAAAAGCACCCCGAACAGACTTGGTGGGCTTGGATTGCGGCACTTGTACTATTGGCAATTTATTTAATTCCCCATAGCGTCATGGGTTCAGAACTCGATTATAGAACCGACACACCAACACCAACAAATAAGTTTTAATTGAAAAAATGGACAATTTTAAATTTTACAATCCCGTAAAAATAATTTTCGGAAAGGGAACAATCGCCGAAATCGGTTCGGAAATTGAGTCGGTAGGCATATCAAAAGTAATGCTCCTGTTCGGCGGCGGCTCTGTAAAGACAAACGGCGCCTATGAGCAGGTCACAGATTCTTTAGAAAAACACGGAATAAATTATGTCGAAATGTGGGGCGTCGTACCCAACCCTGTTTTGAGCCACGCCGAGCAAGCGCTGGCTCTGGCTCGCCGAGAAAATGTAGAAGCCATTGTAGCTGTCGGTGGTGGCTCAGTTATTGACGAAGCAAAGTCAATCGCGGCAGCTTATTACGCTCCTGACATTTGGTCTCTTTTTGATAAGTCCTACAAAGCTCATCAGGCATTACCTCTGTTCGTTATATTGACTCTATCGGCAACCGCAAGCGAAATAAATTCTTTCGCCGTACTAACTCATGATGCAGAGAAAAAGAAATGGTCATTCGGTTCACCCCATGTTTACCCGATAGTATCAATAATTGACCCCGAAATTCAAAAATCTTTACCCATCAACCAAACCGTCAACGGAGCCGTTGATACTTTATCCCACGTGATGGAATTCTATTTCATGGCAGACAACGAAGAGGTCACCTTAGCAATAAATGAATCTATAATGAGAACGGTCATCAAAGCTATGGATGAACTGATTACCGACCCGCTCAATTACGACTGGCGAGCAAATTTTGCATGGTGCAGTTCACTCGCCTTACAGGGCATCACGAGCGTTTCTATGAGAGGCGGAGAGTTCGCCGTCCACCGAATTGAGCACGGAATAAGCGCCCTTTATCCCAATGTTGCACATGCAGAGGGTTTGTCTGTAATTTTCCCCGCATGGATAAAGTTTATCAGCCCTTTGAAACCCGAAATCTTTGAACGATGGGCAAAAAACGTATGGAATGCCAATACAATTGATGATGCCATTAGTACGATGAAAGACAAATTCCGTGAGTGGGGTGCGCCAATTTCGCTCACAGAACTTGGAATAAATGCCAACGACATCGAAAACATTGCCGATAATATATTACTAGTAGGCAGCATCGGCAGGATTAAAGAACTCAATAAAATGGATATTATCAACATCCTTGAAATAGCACTCTGATATGGCAACATTTTCTATTGAAAGCAACGGCAGATTGGAAAAAACTGCTGTCTATTATAACGGCGAGCAACTTACCGGCATTAAAGAACTTTTTTTGAACATGGACGAGGACGGCACCTTCGACGCTATAATCCAATACGAAGGTACAGACAAAAAAATTCACACAAAAGACATCTTCTTCGATTATTTCCATGACATAAAAGTAACCGAACCCTCATTTACGGCTGAGGAAGCAAAAAATCTCAGATTATTCACGATTGAAAGTGACGGTATAATAGACAACACACAACTATTCTTGAACGGAGAACCTTTAGATGGCGTAGTAAGCGTTTTCATTCATATTAAGCCAACTGAAAACAAATCGGGACTACGAACGTTATTCAATAAAGCATCAATTCCCGATATAGTGGAATTCAGAGCCGAAATTACATATAGAAACATGGATGATTCACTCGAAACGGAGGACATTTTTTAATGAAATCACTTAAGTATTTATTATTCTTAGCCGCATTATTTTTTGTAAAATACGAATCTAATGCATCGCTCAGCCAACTACCGATATTTGGCTTTAATATATTTTCTCAAAATCCGAACCTTGCCGCAGAAGAATATAAAACATTCGATTGGCAAAAGGCATTCGAGACCCGTCGCGGTGGAAGTTTCGGACGTTCTCGCAGCTCGGGTAATCGTGCTCGCAGTACGCAACAATCTTCTGCTCGAAACCAAACTCGCACTCAAACCGCAAACCCTCAGAAGCAACCAAGTTTCGGAGGACAGCGACTTGACCGCCAACAAGCCACAGCCCGATACGGTACACCCCGCAGGACAGAAACCGTTCAATCGAATAATGCAGCAGGAGGAGCAATGGACTACCGCATGAATTATTATGGCGGGCTCTCGAGCTCTCTGATGGCAGGATATATGCTCGGAAATATGGCGTGGTGGATGACAGTCCCAGCATTATTATACTCGCGACCTTATTATGTCGAAAATGACGACGGCACCGTTGATGTCTATCCTCCGACTTTCAACTGGGGCAGACTGTTCTTGATTTTGCTTGTCGTTTTCGGTGTAATTTATTTCATACGCTTCATGAGAGCTGTTTCGCGAGCGCGAACAACCGGCGAAAAACATTCTTACTCTTCGTTCGGATAATATTACGACAATAGTGAAATGGATGAACTTTTTGCTTCAGGACAAAAGCAATCGGACATAAGCGCAGTACCTTTAGCTGAGAGAATGCGTCCGACGACATTAGAACAAATCATCGGTCAAGAACATTTATTAGGCAAAGACGGAACTATAACCCGCATTATCAGGAAGGGCGCCGTTCCGTCTTCTATATTTTGGGGACCCCCGGGAATAGGCAAAACTACCTTAGCTTATGCTATAGCTAATCAATCCGGCTACAAGTTTATTCGTATTTCGGCTGTTGAAGCCGGAGTAAAGGAATTGCGGGAAATCATTAATATAGCGACCTCAAACCGCTCGCGAGGCGTAAAGACCATTTTATTTATTGATGAAATACACAGATTCAACAAGTCTCAACAGGACGCTTTACTTCACGCTGTCGAAAAGGGTATCCTCGTATTAATCGGGGCAACAACCGAAAATCCCTCCTTCGAAGTAAATTCAGCACTTTTGAGCCGATGCAGGGTATATAAACTAAATGCGCTCAATAATGAGCATCTGCGACAGTTAATTACTCATGCGATTGAAAATGATGCAATTCTAAGCAAATTAAACATCACAATTACCGATTGGGATGCACTGCTAATCCCTTCAGGTTCCGATGCAAGAACCGCACTGAATATTCTCGAATCAGCCGTTAGCTTTGCTATGAGTTCCGACACGGAGAATATACTCATCACTCGCGATTTGACAGAAAAAGTAATTCAAAGCAAAGTACCCTTGTACGATAAAGCAGGCGAGTCGCATTACGACACAATTTCCGCCTTCATAAAATCGCTCCGAGGTTCAGACCCCGACGCAGCACTATTTTGGCTCGCAAAAATGTTAGAATCGGGCGAAGACCCCAAATTTATCGCACGCCGGATGGTAATCTTTGCAAGCGAGGACATAGGAAATGCCGACCCGCAAGCGCTGATGCTCGCCGTTGCAGTATTTAATGCCGTAACATTCATCGGGATGCCCGAATGTTCATTGAATTTGGCACAAGGAGTAACATACCTCGCTTCCGCTCATAAATCGAACGCTTCATACCTAGCGATTAATGCTGCTCTAAGTGACATAAGAAACGGTATTGACACAACCGTTCCTCTGAAACTGCGAAATGCACCGACAAAATACATGAAGAGCGAAGGGTATGGCAAGGATTACAAATATCCGCATGATTTTGACGGACATTTTGTAGAGGAAAACTATTTCCCGGATTCAATGGGAATTAAGTCTTATTACAAAGCTACCGAAAACGGCAAAGAAAAAGAGATTTCACAGCGACTCAAATCACTTTGGAACGAGAGATATGATAAATAACCCTATCTCCACTCTTTATCAATGACTGTTAATCTGTTTGGATACGAAATTGGTCCTATAGCTGTATTTACAGTTGGTTTAATGTCGAGTTTCACCTTTGCGGCTGTACCACTCACTCCACCAAGAGCAAGAGCCAAATTAATAACGCTTTCGTAGCCTTTATTCCCGAAAAATTCATACAAATCGAGCGACATCGAGAGCGGAATATTGACTGATTGCCCAGTTCCAGGGACGTTAATCGGAGATTGCATCTCACCGCTGATGGTTTGAACATCGTCAAGTATCAACCTGTAATCCAATTTTGCAATCGTAGCATTCGTCTTTTGAGTATTCCCAGTGCCGTCATTCGGATTCTTGGCATTCAAGTTGACGATAAAATCCGCGGGAAACCTTTTTGTCGCAAAGGCATTTGTAAGCTTTAAACCATCGGTAATACTGAAATCGGAAATAGTTCGCTTATTGCTTAAATCTATTCCTGTAAGCCTGAAATTGCTGACGTTCTCGAGCTTGAATTGCAATTTCGAGAGATTTGCTAATGCCCCCGAAATATCTTTGATTACATTGCAACTTTGAAATACAAAAGAACTGGTTAAGACAAAAAGCATCAAGATAATGAGCATTCTTGATTTCATTCTCATTTACTCCATTAGTTTTAGTATATGACGAACAAAAGACAAAAAAGAAAAAAGCCGATAAAAAATGTCGGGTTTAGTTCAAAACTATATTAATACTATTCCGCAAGGAGTTGTTTTGCTTGTTCGATACTGATTGATTGCCCAATCAGGTCTTTGAGGACGGTTTCGAATTTTTGTGCTGATTGTTTCGCTACGTTAAGCTCGGTCATCAACCTTACCTTAGCGACAAGCAGTTTCTCCTCAATTGGCTTACTCAAAAAGTCGTCACCACCGGATTCAATTGATTTTAATTGATTTGGGATATCATTGAGAGCAGTAACAATTATAACGGGAATATGCCGTGTATGCTCTTGCTCTTTCAGTTTTGATACTGTCTCGTAACCGTCCATGCGGGGCATCATGACATCAAGGACAATAGTATCGGGCAATCTTGCTTCGACTTTTTCGAGACATTCAATACCATCGTAAGCTTCGTTTGCCTCGAATCCATTTGCTTCAAGGTAGCGTTTCAATAATTTTGTAGTAATCTTGTTGTCGTCAACTACTAAAACATACGGCTTATTCATTAATCATTCCTAATGGTTTCAGTTTGGTGAATTATTATTTTTTTTGTATTTGTTTATTATTTAATATAATACAAAAACATTTCATAATCAAAATCAAATTTGGCTTACAATATGTTTCACAACCCCTCTTATCATAAATTTTTGATTTGAATTTATAATTATCGGCTCATAAGCGGGATTTTCAGAAAGAAGCCATATTATTCCGTCACGGACTGAGAAACGTTTGACAAACAGTTTATTGTTTATTTCGGCTACGATAATGCTGCCATCCTGAGGAATTTCAAATGTATTGACGAGAAGTAAATCAGAATGTTTTACGCCTGCGCCAATCATCGAATCTCCCACTACATCGCATACCATTAGGTCAGCTTCCGATATGCCTATTCTATCGAACAGGTCTTCCCCGCGATAATCGGTATCAGCTTGTTTATCGAAGTAATTTAATATCCTGTCTTTGAGTCTTGCGTCCAGAGATTCGAAACCAAATAGGGGATTTTCAATTTCCGTCCTCATCAAGTGAAAAGAGCCGATTTCATGCTCTGCTTGTTCAATAATTGCCTCGTATTGCTCGAGTTTATCGTGTTCAATGGCATATAATCTTAATCTTTCCAATTCATTTTCGGCATGTACAAGCCCTTTTTGGCTGAGCAAAAAATTTTTTCTGACTTCTTTTTCAAAAATTGATTCACCTTCTTTCATCATTTCCTCAATTATTTGCTTTCTAAGCTGCCTGCGGCAACTCTGCGAACAACTAACGGTGGCTTATCATCTGCCATATAACTGTGTTCCTCTACAATATCGTTAATCAGCCGAATAGTCCTTCTATCACTAATCAAACCTGCATTAATCCTATTTACGATTTTTTCGAGAAATTCTGTCCCCGTAGTCGTTTCTGTAAAGACGGAACCCTCGCCCGAAATGATATAAACGGGATTAATGCCGCGATTATATAACTCAAGTAACAAACGCACGGGGACAGCGGCTCTGCCGAGTTCATAGTTAGTGATTTTATCGCGAGTCTCACCCATCAGAAAAGCAAACTGGTCGGCAGTGAGCTTGCCCCCCTCATTGAAGATGTTACGCACGATGCGTAATCTTTTGCCAACCTCAAGATTATAATCGTTCATAAATATTTTTAAAATATTTTTCTTGCGTATTGTGTAATTTATACATATTTTTATGTTGTGATAAACATCAAACCTGTGTAATTATTACAAGTACAAATAAAACGAAAAATTGTTAATTAACCAAAAAGAAGGATTGAAATTATGGAAAAATGTTCTGAAAAAGCCACTCTTGATTACAAAGATGGCTTATTAAGCGTCAGAATTGACTGCCCAGGCGCTAATAACGAAAATTCCGCTGCTATAAGAAACTCGCTTTCCGTTTATTTCCTCGGTAAGTTGCTCACTTTGCTTGCCGAAAGAGGATTCATCGAAGTAAACGATGCGGAAGACGTACTATTTATGTTCGAGGATTTCCTCCAAAACAAAGGAAATAATATGGACTTTAATGAAGATTTTGATTTATTTGATTTAGAGGGTGAAAATGGATATTTTTGATATGATTGAGATGGAAGAACTCACTCCCGACATGAGACTAATCGCCGAAGTATGCGGCGAGAAAGCCGTACGTGATTTGCTCAGGCATCTTGGAGGCACACAGTTCTATATTCCAAAGATGTCAAAGTTTGATGCATTCGTTCTTAGATACATCAAAAGCAACTGGGACAAACCCATTAAACTAATAGCTGTTGAACTAGGAGTATCGGAGCAACACATCAGAAACAAATTGGCGGGTAAATAAAAAAGAACGGCTGCAGCAAAGCTACAACCGTTTGCAAGTGGTGTTAAGGAGCACCTCTATGTATTCTTAATTGGAAGACGAAATAACGGAAACCTTATTGCGTTCCCTGTCTTTTTTTCCAAATTCTACTACGCCATCAACTAATGCAAAGATTGTAAAGTCTCTGCCCATGCCGACATTGCTGCCGGGATGAAATTTAGTGCCGACTTGGCGAATGATGATATTTCCAGCAATAACTTTTTCACCCGCGAATTTTTTCACGCCTCTTCTTTTCGATTGAGAGTCACGACCGTTTTTTGTCGAACCCATACCTTTCTTATGTGCCATGACTAATGCCTCTTTAGATGTTAATATTCGTTATTTCAATTTGAGTGTATTGAGCACGATGACCGTTGAGTTTGCGGTATCCTTTGCGACGATTTTTGTGGAAAACAAGGACTTTGTCGCCCTTGCCGTGCTCGATGATTTTAGCTTCGACCGAACCCTCGATGTATGGTGTGCCGATTTTATTCTCGCCATTGGTTCCTGCAAAAAGTATTCTCCCGAAATTTACGATTTCGCCCGGCTCGCCTTGCAATAAGGGTACATTCAATGTATCATTGGGATGTACGGTAAATTGTACTCCGGCTATTTCAACTACTGCTGTCATCTTAAACTTTTCCGAATAAATTATTTAATAGAACTACAAATATACGAGTATTAACCGATTCCACAAAAGAAATTTTTATGCAATTTGTTTGGTTTTTTTATAAAAGTATATCGGTTCGGCATTTTCGATAAAAACTTCTTTGGTGACGACTACTTTTTCAAGATTTTTCTTGTCAGGTACATCATACATGATGCTCAGCATGGCTTCTTCGACTATTGACCGCAAAGCACGTGCACCTGTACTGCGTAGTTTGGCTTTTTTGACGATGACTTGCAGTGCATCACTGGTAAATTCGAGCTTAACGTGGTCAAGAGCAAATAGTTTTTCGAATTGCTTGATAATGGCATTTCGCGGTTTAGTAAGAATTTCGAGCAGCGCAGAATCCGAAAGCTCCTCCAATGCGGCAATCACGGGTAATCTGCCTATTAATTCGGGAATAAATCCGAATTTCAGCAAATCCTGCGGTTCGGTGTATTTCAGCAAAGATAAGTTCTCTTCCACGTTATCGGCAGTTTCTGCAGTGAATCCTATTCTCGAATTCTTCATACGTGATGCAATTACTTTCTCCATACCTTCGAAGGCACCCCCGCAAATAAAGAGTATGTTGGTCGTATCAATATAAATCAACTGCTGTTCGGGATGCTTCCTGCCACCTTTAGGAGGAACTCCCGAGCGGGTGCCCTCCAAAATTTTGAGCAATGCCTGCTGAACTCCTTCGCCCGAAACGTCGCGAGTAATAGACGTTGATTCGCTTTTACGACCGATTTTGTCAATTTCGTCAATGTAAATGATACCTCGCTGGGCGGCTTCTACATTATAATTGGCATTTTGCAGCAGATTGAGAAGAACTGTCTCGACATCATCGCCAACGTAGCCGGCTTCGGTGATTGTAGTTGCGTCTGCGATTGCAAAAGGAACTTTAAGAAATTTCGCCAAAGTGCGAGCCATAAGTGTCTTGCCCGTTCCCGTCGGACCGATAAAAAGTATGTTGCTTTTTTCAAGCTCGACATCATTCTTCGTCCGCTCTCTATTGGAACGAATACGCTTATAATGGTTGTAAACGGCAACGCTCAAAATTCGTTTTGCATAGTCCTGACCAATCACATATTCATCTAAATATGATTTAATCTGTGATGGTTTTGGCAATTCAAGGCTATCATTGAAATCAACTTTATTTATGCGATTGTTGAAAATATCCGAAGCACTTTCCACACAAAGGTCACAAATATAGGCATTATCGAGACCTTCGATTAATCCCGTCACATCTTTGGAATTCCTGCCGCAAAATGAGCACTTTATAATATTTTTGTTCTTCATTACGCTTGTTCTTCGCTTTTCTTCACTCCCTTATTGTCGGGAATTGTTTCCAAAATACCGTCAATTATTCCGTAATCAAGAGCATCTTGAGCCGACATATATTTATCACGGTCGGCATCGAGCTTGATTTGTTCAACGCCTTTGCCCGTATGTTTAGCAATAATTCCGTATAAAATATCGCGTGTACGAACGATTTCTTTAGTATAGATTTCGATGTCGGCAGATTGTCCTTGAGTACCCCCAGAAGGTTGATGAAGCAGAATACGTGCATTTGGAAGAGCGAACCTTTTGCCTTTTTTGCCAGCACAAAGCAGGATTTGAGCCATTGAAGCTCCCATACCCATGCAAATTGTGCTTATGTCCGGCTTTACGAATTGCATTGTATCGTATATGGCTAATCCAGCACTGACGCTTCCACCAGGCGAGTTAATATACAAGTTTATGTCTTTTTTCGGGTCTTCGCTCGATAGAAAGAGGAGTTGAGCGATTATGAGATTTGCCATGTAGTCATCTATTGGTTGACCTATGAATATTATTCGCTCTTTGAGCAATCGCGAATAAATATCGAAAGAGCGCTCTCCCCTGCTTGTTTGTTCGATAACTATCGGTATTAGTTGGTTATTCATCTGAAATATTTCTTTATGTTAATAAGTATGCCTATCTAATAACGAATTCAGATAGGCATTAATTTAAGTTATAATTTTGATGAGAGTACTATTGGGCTTCCTCTTCTTCTTCAAACACATCTTCATCGTCATCTTCATCGTCATCAAAATCTTCGTTCATCAAATCGTCATCGATGAAGTCGTCATCAAGGATTTCTTCGTCGAGTTCATCCTCGTCGAGTTCATCCTCGTCGAGTTCATCCACATCGCTCATAGCGAGAGTTTGGTATTCGTTTTTGTAAGTTGCTCCGTCGGCAACAGCAAATTCATTAATCGTTTCCATATAAATTCTCTTATTGAATGTTTAATAAATTAGTTCCGATTTATTCTCCATCTTGCTCAAATTTGACTTCGTTCGTAACAGCAAAGTCCAACAACAATTCAATGGCTTTTTTGGCAAGAATGGAATTCTTTACGTTCTCATTACCCTTGACTTGAAGAGCGAGTTTTTCTTTATCAACACTATATCGTTCAGCTTCGACTTCCACGAACTGCTCAATATCGTATTGCTCAACTTCAAGCCCTTCCAGTTCAATGATCTTACTCCGGATTAACTCCCATCTTACAAGACGCTCCGCAATAGGCAGAATGTGCTCACGCAACTCATCTGGGAGTGCGGATATGTTGTCAACTTTAGCTTTTGAGTCATAATTTCGAAGCATGTCTTTGTAGTAATCAACAGCAACCTTTTCGACGACGCTACCAGGCACGGGTACATCGGGGTTCATTTCAACTATTTTGTTGATTAAATTGTTCTCAAGAGCCTGCCTCGAGCGATTATCCCACTCTTCCTGCATTTTGAACTCGATTTCTTGACGATAATCCTCAGTTGTTCCGAATTTCCCCTTTGTAATTTCCGCCACCAATTCATCGTTGAATTCTGCGGGAATAAGCTTTTGGATATCAAGCACTTCGATATTGTATTTTTTAGATGCGCCCGGATTTTGGGACTCATGTACATAAGACGCCGTATCGGCGACCTTTGCATTAAGTAACGATTCTTTCAAGCCCGGAGCAATCTTTTCATCAGCCAAATAAACATGGATGTCTTCGGTTTTGCCCGCCAAAGGCAATCCAGTTTCTGCATCTAATTCGGTGAGTTTAATACCAACAACGAAGTCATAATCGGTAATTTGTTCCGCATTTTCAAAACTTGCCTGCTGAGTACAAATTGTCTTAATATAATTTTCGATTTCCTCTTCGCTCACGACGTGTACGGGCTCATCTACCACGAGACCCTTATAATCGTTGAGCGCGATATCGGGAAGAATTTCGTAATGTACTGCAAATTTCAAGCCCCCCGAAGCATCATCAATTTCGTGGACCTGAGGCTCCCCGATAATCTTTACTTTGTTCTCATGCAAAAAAGCACCAAAGGACTCAGAAATAATATCCTGAACAGCTTCGGCTCTGATAGACTTACCGAAATGCCGTTTAACGATGCTCAGAGGCACTTTCCCTTTTCTAAATCCACCCATTTGAATTTCGGGCTGAACTTTCCTGTAAGCTTTCTCATAGTGAGGCTCAAGTTCATCTTTCGTAAGAGAAATCGTTACCTCTTGTTCCGTCGAACTTAAATCTTTGATTACGTGTTCCAATTAAATTCCAATCATTATTAAATAGTACGGACGGAGAGACTCGAACTCTCACACCTAGCGGTACTAGATCCTAAGTCTAGCGCGTCTGCCAATTCCGCCACGTCCGCAAAAAAACAAAATACAAAAATAACTCTATTTTAAATGACAAAAAAATTTCTTTGTTATTTTGCAAACCATATATTAACGCTACATAAAATTAACTTGCTATTTTTGTAAATGAAAAAAGTAATTATCGTCGGTGCGGGAGTTGCAGGAATATCTGCGGCGATGAAACTTTGTGACGCAGGATGCGAGCTTGAGATTTTTGAGCAGAAACTGCAAGTCGGAGGCAGAATAAGCGCAGTTCACGACCTCGCCTCAGGTGATACGCTCGATAATGGACAACATCTATTGACGGGAGCATACACACGATTTTTGCAAATATTGAGGCAACTTGGCGCTTCCGAGTCAATAACAGTTCAAAAATCATTAACAATTCCCTTCTTTTCAAAATACGGCTCTTCTATACTTGATTCCTCAGTTTTCCCGGGCAGCCTGGGATTGCTTGCAGGACTTTTATCAATGCGTCAAATCAAATTTTCATCGAAACTTCGGGCTTTAAATTTATTGTTAAAAATTAAATTCGGATCGCTAAACGAAGATTCGGATTGTTTAACTTTTTTGTTGAACCACAATCAACAAAAAGACATGCTTGATTTTTTCTGGGAACCTCTTGTTTTGGCAACAATTAACGCACCACTCCCGAAAGCACCCACAAAATTGATGATTAATGTGTTGAAAAAAGCTTTTCTGGCTGAAAGAAAATCATCTGTGCTTATTTTTCCCGCACTAGACTTGGCATCTCTTGTTGAACCATTCGCTAAATATACCGAAAATCGAGGCGTTAAGCTGAATTTAGGTAAAAAGGTTTCTCGCATAATAATCGAAAATAATACATTCCGAGCAATAGAGTTGTCTGACGGCACAATAATCCATGCTGAGAAAGCAATCATAGCTGTACCCGATTATTGCCTTGCCAAAATTATTCCCGAACAGTACCAAAGCATCTTGCCGAATTATAAATTCGAGTATTCGCCGATTTTATCTGTTTACTACTGGTTCGATAAAGATTACTTCGATTTCGATTTTGCGGGCATTGTGGGTTATAAATCTCAATGGATTTTCAACCGCCGCAGGATAGTAAAATCCCATCCCGGCAAATTTGCAGGGCACATCACCATAACTGTAAGCGCGGCTGATGAACTACTAAAACTATCCCTACAAGATATAGCCAAGTTCATTTTCGAAGAACTCAAAGACGTATTAAATCTTGACGGCTCAATACAGCCACTAAGACATCGCGTAATTTTAGAAAAATTTGCCACACCTTTATTTACTGTCGAATCAGAGAAAAAACGCCCGCAAGAAAAAACTCATATCTCAGGACTTTTTATCGCGGGAGATTGGTGCGATACTGGGCTTCCCGCAACAATAGAAGGTGCCGCGATCAGTGGGCGGAAAGCCGCTGATGAAATAATTAACTCACGTATTTAGCGAATTTCGAATTGCATGCCCGCAAACCTCTGACTAAGCCTTTTAACGCTGTCTTCGGCATCTTTTTGAGTTCTGAAACCCCAAATTTTCACCCGATAAACAGCATTGTTATTTTGCAGTATCCTGTCGTAATATGAGCGGTAACCAATATTTTCCCATTCTTCCACCTGCAGGAGAGCTTCATATTCCGAATCTCTGATGCCCGTAATGATTTCGTAAGGCATCAGGTCGGGTATAAGCCAACGAAGTTCAACTCTGCGATTGTAGTACTGCGCCCAAAATGAATTTTGTAAATAATAAATCGGATTGCTGCTACCATCGGAACGAACCCTTATAGATGCGGGATTGGCGCCTAAGTCAATCAATTTTCTGCGCACTTCCTGTGCCCGTTTCAGTGCAAGTTGCCGGGATTGCTCTTCATTGCCTTCGATACTACTGTTGCCGATTAGCTCGACAGTTTTGTCCGGATTCTCCGCTAATACTCGAGCGAGAGTGCTAAGTGTCTCGTCGAAATCACGGCTCAATACAGTATCTCGATGGTCAAACGAAGCTACTGCCTGATATCTGAAAAACTGCTGTTCTCTGACTTCCGGAATTTTTAATGTATCAATAATTCTTGGTGCGGCACTTGTATGCGCTAATATTAAATTGGAATATTCAGTCTCAGGTGTAATTGTGCCGGGAAGAAGCAAAGATAGTTGGTATGAAGTGCGGTGAGAAAACACTATTTCGTTGAGAACCTTTGTCAAATCAAATAAATTGGTGCCTTCGAGCCCGTAGTATCTCCCTCCGGTATAATCACAAACATATTTGAGTGAATATGTGTCCACCGCATTACCCACACCGACTATATATATCGGAATACCGTGAGCAACAGCATAATCAACTACATCATTACGATCATACACAAGGGAGGAGTTGTCGGTGCTATAAGCAATGAGAATGAGAATAGGCTTGTGCGCCGCCGATACCATTGAAGATAATGCTTGAAGAGTTGCCAATGATGACTTATAAACGGCACTAAAACCACTTGCTTTCTCTAAACCTACATTACGAATAAAATTATAAAATTTGTCTGCATTTTGGAGTGAGTAGCTCGTATTGATTTTCTGGTTAAATGAGCGGAACATCACCCGATGCTCGTTGTCCAATCCTTTGAAAAAAGTCTTCAAATTATCGAAAATCGGATAGAAATCTCCAGCAATTGCCGAATTATCCAGTAATACGGCAATATCTAAGAATTGTTTGTCGCCTATGATTTTCTTGAATGATTCGATTCGTGGATTTGAAATATTTTGACTCGGATGACGCGTAAGTCTTGCCGATAAATCCGCCGAAAACTTCGGGTTTTTATCCAGACCTTTTATAAAATTTCCGAATTCATCAAAAACGAGTAAATTCAATCTTAAAATATCTTTCGCAAATTCATGCGACAAAATTCTAAAATTTGCGGGCTTTACGGATGCGGAAAAATCAATTGTCCCTGATAAAAAATCCGACTGTAGAAACGATGTAAGACTTTCTGACGGTGCCGACATTCCGGTAGTAATTTTGTCGTCGGGAACTTTTACGAATACATGCCATTTGAAAAGCACGGTATCTTGCCCCTTTATTGCAAGAATATCATAAATAGTATTGCCCTCGGGTTTGACGCTTATGCTGTCCTTGGGGTCATAATTACGTCGAAGGTTTTCGATGCGTACCTTGTCGGCACCCTCGAAATGCCATGAAAGTAAGGCCGATTCGCCAAGCTGAATTTCAGAAACAGCGGGAAAATATACCGGTTTGATGACTGTTTGTTTAGTTGTCGAGCATGAAATGGATACAAGAACTGCAATAATTGATATTGCCGACAAAATTAAAATATCTTTTTTCAAGTTGACCCTTTTCATTTAAGCAATTTATATTAAATTACTTTTTTGAAAAAATAAATTTTCCATTTTCTTCGCAATCAAGAGAAATTTTATCATTCGCGCCGAATTCCCCCGATAGCAGTTTTATCGCAAGCGGGTCGGTAATATGCTTTTGAATGGCTCTTTTCAATGGGCGAGCACCGAACTGCGGGTCGAAACCTATGTTTGCAAGCCATTCCAATGCTTCTTTCGATACTTCGAAATCAATACCTTTGGAGTGCAACATTTTGCGAACTTTATCAAGCTGAATTTCGGCGATTTTTTGAATTTCCGATGCTACAAGTGGCTTGAAAAGTACAACTTCATCAACTCTGTTCAAAAATTCAGGTCTCAGACGCTTTCTTAGTTGCTCTGTAATCATTGCTTTGATGTCAGTCATGATACTGTCACGATTTGCATCATTAATAATACCGAGTTTGTCCTGAATCAATTCAGTCCCTAAATTGGAGGTCATGACAATAATTGTGTTTCTGAAATCAACGAGCCTTCCTTTGCCGTCAGTAAGTCTGCCCTCGTCGAGTACTTGGAGTAAAACGTTGAAGACTTCGGGATGTGCTTTTTCCAATTCATCAAGTAAAACCACCGAATACGGCTTTCGCCTGACTTTTTCCGTCAGTTGTCCGCCTTCTTCGTATCCGACATATCCGGGAGGAGCGCCGAGAAGTCGCGAAACTGAGAATTTTTCCATGTACTCGCTCATGTCGATACGAATTACTGCTTGTTCGTCGTCGAATAAAAATTCTGCCAAGGCTCTTGCTAATTCAGTCTTGCCTACACCGGTTGAGCCAATGAAGATAAAAGAACCAATGGGGCGATTGGCATCCTGAAGCCCTGCACGGGAGCGTCTTATAGCGTTCGAGACGGCGGTAACGGCTTCTTGCTGACTGATTACTCTCTGATGAATGCGTTCTTCCATTTTGAGCAATTTTGTCAGCTCGGATTCCAGCATTCTACTCACGGGAATTCCTGTGGATTTTGAGACAATTTCCGCAATATCCTCAGCACCTACCTCTTCGGTGAGCATTTTCCCGTCGGATTGAATTTGTAATAATTCTGAGTTAACGCCTGCGAGTTTTTTTTCTAAGTCTGGGATTTTACCATACCTGATTTCGGCAACTTTTGCTAAATCGCCGTCCCGTTCATACCCTTCGGCTATTGTCCGGTAATTTTCAATCTCTTTTTTTATTTCTCTGCTCAAACTGATTTTTTCCTTTTCCCTTTTCCATTTTGCATTCATTTCATTTAATTGGCTTTTCAGTAATGCCAATTCGTCCTCAATTTCTTTGAGTCGTTTACGGGTAGCTTCTTTATTTGATATTTCATTCATATTTTAAACCTATGATATATTCAAACACATCAGCATGAACGGGAAAATATTTTTTTTATTAAGCATAAAACTATCAAACAATAAGAATAACATTTATTCTATCAGCCGAAAATGAGATGAAATTAAAATTCAGAAGACTTTTTGAATGCTTGCAAGTTTGACTTGATTAATTTTTCTATTTTGCTTATCTTTTCGCTAAAATAATCTGCTTTATCTTGTTGGCTTAAAACCAGTTCACTGATGATTTTGATTGCTTTCCTGAAATTTCCTTGTTTTATCAATATATCGGCAAAAGTTTCCGTGACGGGCAGTCCCGAAATGTCGTCTAATAGGTAGAAGTTATCAGGCTCGAGGAAGATTGATTTTTTAAGTTTGTATTTGTATTTCGGAACTGTTTTAAAATTAGCGGGATAATCATAAAAATTGGTCATTAATTTTGCGTCTGAATGAGCATCAGGATTACTACTAACTTTATCTGAAAATTTATCCGATACAACATAGAATGAGTACATTGGGATTTCACCCGCATTCTGCAAGTCATAGACAATATCCTTAAATTTATCCGTCACTGCTGATTGCTTACCCTGTTGGTTTAAACGGCTCCTAAATCGGGATATGCCGGCGTGGATTATTCTACGGGAATATTGCTTGATTATACTATTGGCTTTTTCTGCGTCACCTCGCAATGAATAAGCATGAGCCAGGATTGTAACTGCGGCGGCATAATCGGGATAAATTCGCAATCCGGCTCCACATAGCTCGATTGCTTCATCGAGCTTGTTTTCCTTGATTAATTCTTCGGCTTCCAAAGCAAAAAGTAAAGAAATTTCATCCATACAGCACCTCAGTTCGAGCGTGAAACAACAAAATCGGCAAATAAGAGCAGAGAACTTTTTGCTTCGGACTCGGGGAATCCGGCAAGACTTTGTTTCGCTTTTTCGATATACATCGATGCGGATTTCTCCGCATATTCAATCCCGCCCAATTCAATTACTCTGTTGATTAATTCGATGATTTCATTTTTCTTCATCTTCCCTTTCAAAATTCTTTTTTTGATTCTTCCTGCCTCATCTATGTGCATTTTGCTTAGGGCAAATATAAGTGGTAGCGTTATCCTTTTCTCTTTGATGTCATTGCCGACGGGTTTACCCAGCAGAATACTACGAGAAGTGTAATCTAAAATGTCGTCTTTTATTTGGAAGGCTATTCCGACATTTTCACCAAACTGAGCTAATGCCTCGTGATATTCGGGATTATCAGATGTACTGATGGAGCCGATTTTGCAACATGAGGAAATTAGCGAAGCAGTTTTATCACCGATTATCCTGAAATAAGTTTCTTCGTCAATATTGCCTCCTCTGCTTTTGTCAATAGATAAGAGTTCGCCTTCGCTCATTCTTTTTACAGTGACCGAGACAGTTTGCAAGAATTTAAATTCATTATAATCAATCGCCGTAAGCAGACCTTTGGAAAGCAGGAAGTCTCCAATCAATACCGCAATTTTATTATTCCATTTGGCATTTATTGATGCAATACCGCGCCGTTCGGTGGCTTCGTCGACTACGTCGTCATGGATAAGCGTAGCAGTATGAAGTAACTCGACCAAAGTGGCGCCTATATGCGAGCGTTTATTGACTTCGCCGGATATTTTGGCCGATAAAAAAACCAAAACGGGGCGGATTTGCTTACCGGTTCGCTGGGTAACATATTTTATAATAATGTTCAGCAATGCCACCTTAGTGTTCAAAGTGCCTTTGAAATAAACAGAAAAGTCTTTTAAATCATCCTTTACCGGTTTTATGATATCGGTTAACGTCATTAAATTAGCATCTATTGATAAAAATTATTATAAATATAACATTTTCTTAACGTAAGACTCACATATATCTTATATACCTTATGAAGTCCCTTTTGCTTTTTTTTCAACAAGCTTGACAATCAAAATACTTATTTCGTAAAGGACAAACAAAGGCAACGCAAAAAACATTTGATTAATCGGGTCGGGGGTCGGCGTTAGCACAGCCGCAAGTATTATTATACCAACTGCGGCGTGCCTCCAATATTTTCGCAATGTTTTAGATGTTATAATCCCCGCTTTAGCAAGGACAAAAGACACCATAGGCATCTCGAAAATAATTCCTGAAGCAAGCAGCATCAGAGTAACAAATCCAAAGTAGGCGTTAATGTCGATATCGGTTCTGATTTTTTCGGTACCGAAAGTTGCCGCAAAGCCAAGCATCGAAGGTATCATCAAAAAGTATGCAAATAGAACGCCAATAAAAAATGATACAGAAGTAAACAGTGTAATTTTGCTTGCCCATTTTCTCTCGTTCTCGTAGAGCCCCGGAGCTACAAAGAGCCAAATTTGCCACAAGACAAAAGGAAAAGCTACAATAAATCCGCTTATGAAAACTACTTTAAAATACAAAAATGGAATACCAAAAGGATGAAGGTTTTGCAGGCTCAAATTTACCCTTGAGGCGGGAGCAAGCAAAATCCAATCCATCAGTTGCTCTATAAAGACGCCCGTAATGATGCACCCGACAATTATGCCTGCAAAAGCAATTATTATGCGTTTCCTTAACTCTTCCAAATGCCCAAGAAAGCCGATTTCCTCGCCATCTTCGGCAGTTCCCTTGTTAACTTTCTCGTTTTCCAATTCTATCCAAGATAATTATGTATTGTACTAAAAGTAAAATTTCACCAAATACAAAGATACAAGCTACACCGATAATTCCATATAACAAATTTGCCAAAATAGTCATCACCAATACCACAACACCCGTATATAAAAGTGCCCGCGATACATCTGCCTCTCTTTTCGATGCAATCAAAAACGCTTCGATGACTTGATGCAATGACAATGGAATTATAGCCCAAATCATGATTTTCAATATTAATATTGCCTCGCTTATATTGAATGTGTATTTTATTATCGGCTCGGCTCCGAAAAATATAATCAATGCAACAACTGAGCTTATCCCAAAGATAAAAGTAAGCGCTTTTGACAGCAATCGTTCATTGCCAGAAGCATTTTCGGAAGAAAATTCCGGCAACAAAACGTTATTAAAAGCCGATGGAAGCAATCTAAGCAGTGTAATAAAACGAATCCCGACAGTATAAACGCCAACCACATAATTCGATACAAGTAATGGTAAAACCAATAAAGCAGAACGATATTGGAATATGCCTAATAAGTTCATAAAGGTTATTCCCCGTCGAGAACGCAAAGTATTTAACGCAAGTTTGAACGAAAAAATATCTTTCCTTGAAGGTATAAGCAATGATACATCAGTAGCTTCTACCCTGTTGAGGGAAAAAAAATACAGCACTGTTCTAAATACTTCGAATAATACAAGCACCACAAAAACAAACCAAAGCTCGCCCGTTGACCACAATACAGCAAACATTGATAAATACAAGAGAAAACTGACGCTTATTTCAATTTTCGATATTAACCGAAATAACTTCAGACCTCGGCATACAGAGCGCAAAGTCATGTTCGTTGATGCCGGAAAGACCCAAAACATGACAATCAAAAATGCTACTTCGCCAAGCGCAAATAGCCCATAAAGCGAGAAAATTGGAAATCCGACAATCAGCAATCTGGTTTTGAATGCCTGTGCATTACTTAGTAATTTTTGAAATCCACTCTTATCGCGAGCGATCTCTCGGGGAATCTCAATTTCATAGCCCGATTCCCCAAAAGTCCACAGCATTGCTGCAAGCATGGCAGAAAACGTATAAACCCCGAGATATTCCGCACCATAGAAGCGCCCCATGAAAAACGCAAAGAGCATCCCGAATACCGCCGTAAAAAAATCAGCCGATAATAAATATAATATCGAGGACGATATTTTTCTTTTCAAAAGTTTGATTTCCAAAATTTTTATTCATACTTTGCAATTTAAGAATTATATTTCTAAAATTTTCAATTTATTTTAGGAGATGACGCAAGTTGGGTACAGAAAAAAAACACAGCCCACAAGAAATTCCGGTTAACGCCGGGGAGGGCAAGTAGCATTGTCTTTCCTTGTGGCATTATTCGGCAATATCCCGACAGAGCTTTATGACAAAGCAATACTTCGGCACCAAAATATCCTCAAATTCAAATCCACTGATTGTATTATCATAGGTAGCGGGATTCCACAAACTTTTGCATACGAAGATTATGCCGACGGACAAATCGTAATTTGCGGTATTCCGCTCGTCAAATCTGACAATAAATACAAAGAAGTAAGAAAAAACGAACTTTACGACTTATTTAAAAACCCCAAAAAAGCAGAACAATTTGAGGGACATTTTACGAGCCTAATCAAGAAAAACAGCCGTCTTACGATTTTTAACGATAAACTCGGTTTCCGTGAATTTTACGAATATGCCGGAGAAAATTATTCCATAATCACGACAGAAGTAAGATTTATATCCGAACTTTTGGGCGGACTCAAATTAAGCAAAAATTGGATGGCAACGGGATATTCCCTGAATTTACAGTTGGACAAAGAATGTTTCGCCGACGGAATAAACAGATACTGCGGCTCTGAAGTGCTCGAATTAAGCTATTCTGACGGAAAACTAACCCGAAAAAACTCCAAATTAGAAATACCCAATAATCCTCCGATAGACGAAAAAGCTATTATTGATGAAATACTCCGTCTCGCTTTTCCGGAAATTGAAGGATTCGACCCCGTTTTATCAATGTCGGGCGGATTAGACTCCCGCTTCTTACTGTCGATTATCAAGCCAAAATTTCCCGATATTAAAGCCATTAGCATTGGTTTGCCCGAACATCCCGACAATATATTTGCAGCAAAAGTCTGCAAATCCATCGGCGTAGAACACAAAGTTTTCAATTGCATGGATTTCGGGAGCTATCCTGCGACATTTCACGATTTTATCGGATATGTCGAAAAAAACAAAGCCCACTCTCCCACTTCTGAATACTTATTCATGAGGCTTTGCGACTATATATATAATGACCGAAAAATCCAAATTGACGGCGGTTTAGGCGAAATCGGAAGATTCTCATTCTTTACTTCCATTTATTACCGAGCAAAATACGGAATAAAAAAAATAGACAACCAAACGCTGTATGGTTTACTGAAATCACACAGACCCAAAGTATTTAAGACAGAATTTGAAAATGAATTACTAAAAATAGGACTAAAAAAAGCCGATTATATAATAGAACGCTACCAATTGAATAATCCCAAAACTCTGCAACGACAATTGGATAATTTATCAATGGATTACAAGATTAGTAACAACGTCTCCGGCAAGCAAACTTACAATGACTACACCGCATTGTGCCTGAGCCCGTTCAATCAACATATAATTTATAGGGCATTTATTGAGTTCGACCCAAAGCTAAAGCATAACAGCAAATTATACCGAAGAAAAATCGCAGAAAATTTCCCCACCTTAACGAAAATTAATTTAGTCAAAAACACACACGTAATACCATACCAATTCAGCACTTTGGCAGCAAGACTATTTATGAAACTCACCAAGAGCAGATACTCGGGCAATTATGCAGTAAAATTTTTCGAAATCTTCGCTGATGAAATAAGAGATTACCTTAATTGCCGCCAAACATCCGAGTTTGAATATTATGACAAAAACAAGCTCCACAAAATAATTGACCAAGCAAATCCGACAGACCAAAAATCCTGCGAAAACATAGATTCTCTGCTTACCTTGGAAATATTTAGACGCTCAGTTGAACGCAGCTAAACCCAAATAATTACATTCGATTAATGTTTCGTATTTTTGCATTTTTATTTAGGATACCAAATTGTTTATTGGTGAAATTTCAGCGTTGACCGCTGCATTACTTTGGTCGAACGCATCAATTGTTTTTACAGCGGCAACAATACGACTGGGACCAATTCAACTGAATGTTGACCGTATGGCACTTGCCACACTTTTATTAGCCGCAACGATGCCGATTTTCGGATTAGAATATAAAATAACCACATATCAATTTATCATGCTTACATTAAGCGGAATAATTGGTCTCGTCATGGGTGATTCTTTCCTATTCAAATCTTTCGGGACCATAGGACCACGATTGACGATGCTGATATATTCAATAAATCCTGCAATAGCCGGAATTTTGGCATATTTTGTATTGGACGAGATTATGTCGGTTATGGCAATTTCCGGCATCCTTGTCACTTTAACAGGCATAAGCATTGTCATCATAGACAAAAAACCGTCTTCGGGCAACAGACAATTCAGCATAACTCCCCAAGGCATAATATATGCTTTTATGGGAGCAGTTGGCCAGGGAATCGGCTTGATTTTTGCAAAAATGGCATATTCCGATGGCGACATTCACAGCATCACGGCGACATTTTTCCGAATTGCGTCCTCCGTTGTGATTTTGTTGCCGACGGCATATTTTATAGGACGATACAAAAATCCTATACGACTATATACAAAGGATAAGAAAACCTTCGGATTAGTTGGCTTAGGTTCAATAATAGGACCATATTTAGGAATAACACTGAGTTTTGTTGCATTGACCAACACACAAGTCGGTATTGCAGCAACACTTATGTCAACCGTGCCGATAATGATACTGCCCGTAACATATATATTTTACAAAGAAAAAATCAACGCACGAGCATTAATTGGCGCTTTAATTGCTGTAATTGGTGTAGCAATGTTATTTTTGACCTAAAGGAACCATCTATGAAAAAAAATATTACTAACAAAGAGAGAACCCAAAACAAGCCCCTCATGCGTGAAATTAAAATATCAAATACTAAAACTAAAGCCAAAAGCTCAAAAGCAAAGAAGCAAGACGACAGCAAAATACGCCTGAACAAATTTATTGCAGATGCCGGCGTGGCATCTCGCCGCAAAGCAGACGAACTAATCCTTTCAGGAGCAGTAAAAGTAAACGACGTAGTCGTTAACACACTCGGAGCCCGCGTAGATAAGACAGATTTCATAACAGTAAACGGCGACCCAATCAAAGAAAAAATAATGCCCGTATATATAGTACTAAATAAACCAAAAAACGTAATCACCACAACCGATGATGAAATGGGAAGGAAAACCGTACTCGACATAGTAAGAAAGCAGGCAAGAATTTATCCCGTAGGGAGATTGGACAGAAATACAACCGGTGTACTTCTGCTTACCAATGACGGAGAAATGGCTTATCGCTTAACTCATCCTTCATTCCAAATCGAACGTGTTTATGACGCAAAACTTGACAAAATCCTCAAAAACGAGCATGCTCAAGAGATTTCGCAAGGTGTAGAGCTTGAAAACGGAGAAATAACTCAACCGTGTGAATTATTAATTCACCCAGCAGATAAAACTAAAGTTACAATTACACTGAGAGAGGGCAAAAATCATGAAATTAAACGCATTTTTGAGAAATTTGATTATACAGTAAAACAACTTGACAGAAAGTCCTTTGCGGGAATCACTGCATCCGGAATGGGAAAAGGAACTTATAGACACCTCAACAAAAAAGAATTGCAATTTTTGAAAAAATTGGTAAAATTATGATACACCTTATTGCTTCTTTCAATAAAAGTTTGTAATTTTATAAATGAAAATTTGGAAATATAAAAAAATGATTAAACTTGCCGTATTGCTTGTTATTTTAGCCTTTAGCTCCCTTTTTTCACAAGACGGAGGCTTGCAACATTCCGCATCGGACCTAGGCAAAACAGAATTCGATGATGTACCGACCGTGCTTAAAAACAAAGTTCACGTTTTCTACAACACCTTGCAAAACGAACAAATTGAAAAAGCATATGAAGAATTGTTGACCAACAGCCCGATAAAAAAGAATACAGAGGATTTGAATAATTTAATTATTCAAACGAAAAGAGCCATCGGTGTTTACGGCAAAATACATGGCTATGAGCCTGTAAGTGCAGAGTTAGTCAGCAATTCCTACATAAGACTTAATTATTTGGGAATACATTCGAACTATCCCGTAAGATGGATATTTACCTACTATCGCTCACCCAAACATGATTGGATAATTACAAGCATCAAATTTGATGATTTAAGCGAATTTTATTTTAAGCAAAATTAAACAATGCATGTTTTTCCACAAATAACAACAATAAACAGCTAAAGATTATATTTGTATTTATTTTATTTGAAAATGAAAAAACACCCTAACAATCATTCAATCACAGTCCCCGAAATAGACAAAGCTCGCCCTAATTGTGCAGTAGTAGGCATTTACGGGCACCCCCAAGCATCAATAATGACTTACTACGCATTGCACGCACTACAACACCGAGGGCAAGAAGCCGCAGGAATAATAAGCATTTACAAAGATGAAATCAAAAACAAAAAACGCTTTGCTATAAAACGAGGGCAGGGTTTAGTCTTAGACGTTTTTTCCGAACCCGATGTATTGACCGAGACACTCAAAGGCGACATGGCAATAGGACATAACCGCTATTCCACGACTGGCGCATCATCACTTAACAATATTCAGCCTTTCAGCATGATTTACAATAATGGCATTCTGGCTCTTGCACATAACGGAAATCTCACAAATACAAAAACTTTGAGAAATAAACTAATTCAAGAGGGTTCGATTTTTCAAACAACAACCGATTCAGAATTATTTCTGCATTTAATTGCAAAAAGCAAACAACCAACACGCATTGAAAAAGTAAGAGAGGCACTCAAAACAGCAAGAGGCGCTTATTCATTAGCTATTTTGACAGATGATTCGTTAATTGCCGCTCGCGACCCACACGGAGTACGCCCGCTAAGCATCGGCAGAATTAAAACCGAAAACGGAAGAGCATATATTGTGGCTTCGGAAACCGCCGCATTCGATATCATAAGTGCCGAATACATTCGTAGCGTAAATCACAACGAAATTATAGAAATTGACCAAAATACTCTAATCACGGGCGAAATAAAATCATACAAAATCGTTGACGAGACCCCGACTTCGCATCATTGCATTTTCGAGTATATTTATTTTTCTCGCCCCGATAGCAAAATATACGGGCATAACGTTGACAAAATTCGCAGAAAACTAGGCAAAAAATTGGCAGAAGAAAGTCCAATTTATGATGATAGAGACAAAATACGAGCCGTACCCGTACCCGATAGCGCCAATACCGCAACCATCGGATTTGCAAGGGTTAATTCCGAAAAAGCTACACAAACTGTCTTCGAATTGGGATTAATCAGAAGCCATTACATAGGACGGACTTTCATAGCCCCAGGACAGAATAATCGCGAATTTAGAGTAAAAGCCAAATTCAACGTCGTAAAAGGAGCTATTGAAAATAAAACAGTCGTAATAGTTGACGATTCAATTGTCCGTGGAACGACATCCAAGGCACTTATTAAATTAATTAAAGAAGCAAAACCCAAACGTTTGCATTTACTTATAAGCTCACCCCCAATAAAGCATCCGTGTTTTTACGGCATGGATTTCCCGAGCGAAGAGGAATTAATTGCAAATCACTACCAAACCGTAGAGCAAATCGGCAAATCATTGGGAGTTGATTCTTTGCATTATTTGTCAATTTCAAAATTACTCGAATCTGTACCCCAAGAAACAGGCATAGGTTACTGCACTGCATGCTTTACGGGCGAGTATCCAATTGAAATCGAAAAAAACGGCGTTGACGCAAATACAAATGACTAATTCAAACCGCTCTATCGGCAACAAATACGAGGGCATTGCCTCGGAATATTTGATAAAAAACGGCTATGAAATAATAAAACGCAATTTTCATTTCGGCAAAATCGGCGAAATAGATATAATTGCAAAAAAGGACAAAATAATCGTGTTTTTCGAAGTAAAGGCAAGAAAAAATCTCGATTTCGGTACAATTTACGATACAATGCCCGTAGCAAAGCGTAAATCCGTTCGGAAAGTCGCCGAGGGATATTTGTATATTAACAAAATCTCCAATATAGAATGCAGAATTGATTTTATCGGAATTGATGCGACTGTCGAACCCTATAAAATTATTCATATAGAAAATGCATTTTAATCGTAATAATTATAAAATAATTTTAAATATTATCATTCGTAACGTTAATAAATTTATTGAATAACAAATATTTATTGCAAAAAAAGGAAAACTTTATAATTTAATATTAACAGGGATTAAAAATGAGTGTATTAGCAGGTAATAAAACAAAACTTCTCGTACAAGGGATAACAGGTTCAGAAGGCACATTCCACACATCTCAAATGATTGAATACGGTACAAACGTTGTCGCGGGAGTTACACCCGGCAAGGGCGGAATGCTCTACGGCGGGAAAAGAGATATAAAATTCCCCAGAACAGTACCTTTATTCAATACAGTTGCCGAAGCAGTAGAAAAAACAGGCGCAAATACAAGTGTGATATTTGTCCCCCCACCCTTTGCCGCAGATGCAATATTAGAAGCAATAAATGCTAAACTTGAACTAATCATTTGCATTACGGAAGGTGTTCCCCTCCGAGATATGATTCCCGTTAAAATGGCTTTAGATAATTCGAAATCTGTTTTAATCGGTCCTAATTGCCCGGGAATAATCACTCCCGGTCAAGCAAAAGTCGGCATTATGCCCGGTTTTATTCACAAAAAAGGTCATGTCGGCATCGTATCACGTTCAGGCACATTAACTTATGAAGCGGTGAAACAACTGACCGATTTAGGACTGGGACAGTCAACCTGCATCGGTATCGGAGGTGACCCGATTGTAGGCACTCAACATATTGATGCAATTAAATTTTTTAATCAAGATGAAGACACCCATGTTATCCTAATGATTGGAGAAATTGGCGGTTCAGCAGAAGAAGAAGCCGCAGAATATATCGCCAAATATGTTACTAAACCTGTTGTTGCATTCATCGCGGGACGTACTGCTCCACAAGGAAGAAGAATGGGACATGCGGGAGCAATTATTTCAGGTGGTAAAGGTACAGCTGAAGATAAAATAAAAGCACTGAAAAAAGCTGACATCTTTGTTGTTGAAACTCCCGCAAAAATTGCTGAGACAGTAGCCGAAGCATTAAACTCCGAGCCAAAAGTAAAAAGCGACTGGAGAAAGTCAACACAAGTCGCAGACGATAGCACACCAAAACGGAAACGTGGAAGACCTCGGCTATCTGAACAAAAAATTGCGACTGTACCAACACAAGTCGCAGACGACAGCACTCCAAAACGCAGACCCGGAAGACCTCCACTATCTGAACAAAGAATTGCGCCTGTACCAACACAAGTCGCCGACGACAGCACACCAAAACGCAGACCCGGAAGACCACCGCTATCTGAACAAAAAATTGCGCCTGTACCAACACAAGTTGCAGACGATAGCACTCCAAAACGCAGACCCGGAAGACCTCCACTATCTGAACAAAGAATTGCGCCTGTACCAACACAAGTCGCCGACGACAGCACACCAAAACGCAGACCCGGAAGACCACCGCTATCTGAACAAAAAATTGTACCAGCGACAACACAAGTCGCAGACGATAGCACACCAAAACGCAGACCCGGAAGACCACCGCTATCTGAACAAAAAATTGTACCAGCGACAACACAAGTCGCAGACGACAGCACTCCAAAACGCAGACCCGGAAGACCACCGCTATCTGAACAAAAAATTGCGCCAGCGCCAACACAAGTCGCCGACGACAGCACTCCAAAACGCAGACAAGGAAGACCTCCGCTATCTGAACAAAGAATTGCGCCAGCGCCAACACAAGTCGCCGACGACAGCACTCCAAAACGCAGACAAGGAAGACCTCCACTATCTGAACAAAAAATTGCGACTGTACCAACACAAGTCGCCGACGACAGCACTCCAAAACGCAGACAAGGAAGACCTCCAC
>CAZWXI010000022.1:0-23639 GCA_964637845.1 uncultured Hyphomicrobiales bacterium
CACCTATACACAATTTATCCACAACTGACGGAGGGCAAACCGCACCAAAAAAGCCGAAACAACAATACCATATATATAAACACAGGGCATTACTTACTCACTAATGTGCGAGGTGCCATATGAGGGTATGATAACACCTTTGGCACGGGGAGCTAAAGGGGTGGCGCAATCCCCAAGATGTGTTTTGTGTTAGGCTTTTTGGTTCTTAATGTTTTTTAAATAACAGTTTTTATAAAAAATTTTCAGGAGTAAAAAATGAAAAAGAATAGAGTTTGCTTATTTAGATACCTACGCAAGTGCATTCTACCGCTATTTTTGTTATTATTTTTTTTTGTATCTTCTTGTGATAATACAGAGTTAACTGTTGAGTTGGCAAATTCAACTTTAAACGACAGATACTTAGTGCTATATTCTTCAACTAACCTGCATTTTGATGTTTGGGGTAATGGACAAGAAATAATAATTGGAAAGCAAAGTCTGAAAGATATTCGGTGCTTGGTTGATGAGAAAGATTATTTGCGATTAATTGATGACTTTCAAATTACGAAATACGCAACTAATCCTGTACAGATAATTTTTTATGTTGTTAATGCAGGCTATGAGAAAATACATTTTTCAAAAGAGCATGTTATCGGAATTTCTATTTATGATTTAAAAGATTCTAAGTTGTATCATAGTTTTATAGAGACGATTCCAACAGGGTTTGAAAATAACAGTTTTTACAATTGTGAAGTATCTGGAATTAATCATAACTTGACTGATTTCCTATTAGAAGTTGAGATGCATGATAAGATAAGTAACCAAGCAAATATTATAAGCTTTATTAAAAGTAATTTAGAACCGCTTATACTTAATGACCCAAAAGATGAAAGTTTTCTTAGAATGGCATTAAAAAGGAAAATTTTAATCAAAAGCAAAAGAATTATGGAGCATCAAAATCATCTTTTGGGTACGGCGCCGGGAAACGGAGGTGAACCAACAGGGTGTGGTGTCCGAGTGGGTTGCGAAAACGGGACTCCTGAACAAGTTTGTCGTTCCCAGTCACCAGTATCTGTCCCAAGCTGTTTCAATGAAAATAACTCTCCCGGTAAGTGTCAAGATGCAGACAACTTTGATTTAATAATTGGGTCCGGCGACACAAGCTTAGCTGTAAGTGCACATAATTTTAATTTGCATTACAATTTTCGAGACAACTTTTTGATAAAAACAATTTTCGGTAAATCGTATGATACATACTTTTATGCATTAGACCAATATGTTCAAGGACAGATATCAATTCAGCTTGCTTTGGAGACAGCCGATTTTTTGATTGATTTTAATCAAATAATAGTCAAATTACTCAATCCAATGCAATATGGAGATAATATCCTCCTGACGCCCACCCAAAAAAATAAATTAATTACACTACTAAATAATTATAAAGTATTAAATCCTGATATTTATTACCAAATGATGATAGACGACATTATAGACGATGTAAACTTCTATTGCAATCGTACAATTTTACAGTTCTACAATGATATTTATTTAAATTTAGAATAAGTCCTTGGGGCATTTGAATATGCCCCAAGATTACTAACAAAAGAGGTGTTATCATGTTAAAGAAACCTTTTACTTATATATTTTTCATATTAGTGATAATATGTTATACATCATGTAAAGATGCTTCAAATCATTCAGATAGATCTAAACCAGTGCAATTCATTGACACTTTTGAAATATGGATTGATTTTATCCCTGATAAGATTCAAATTACTACCGGACTAACACTATCAAATGATTCGCTTTCTGTGCTTAGAAGTGGTTTAAAAGATGATGAGTGGTACAAAATCTCGCGATATTTCGCACAATTTCTGGATGCTAAAAATGAGATATGGACTATAATATTATATGTTGACAATGTTATAAAAGGAGGTGATACAATGAAATTTAATGATGTGTTAGGTTTTCAAGTTTATTTCATTAAACCCGGTAACATTTTATATCATAAGTTATTCTTATCAAATAACGAAGATAAAGTTTATGAATATGAATCACTTACATGCGAGGTAAAAGGCATTGATTGCGAGTCCATAAGTTTTATAGAAAATAATCTTTTTGAATTTCATAAAACATCAAAATTCACCTATACGCAAATGTATTTTTACCATGAAAAAATTAAAAATTTTGTACCGAATCATGACAGTAAGCACGAAATAGTTTATAGGCTAAGGGACATTGAAGACGAGAGCAAATAAAATATACACTATTATCATCATAGCCTTCTTGCTTGTCTTGCTAAATTTTTGCGCTAAACAGAAATCAGAGAAAAACGATAAATTCTATTTTACCAAAGATGTCATAATTGGGGATACCGTATTATTTTCAATTAATTACATAAACAATACTTCAAGTATTTTAAATATTAAAGAAGTTCGTTTCGATTGCAGTTGTATGTCTGGTAGTATTGATAACAAAATTATCAACCCAAACCAAACTTCCATACTGTCATTTTTACTCCATATATCAAATTACGATTCAGTTGCTTATAAAACCATAAAATTAATTCACACAGATGAAACAGAAGAAATAATTAAAATATTCGTATCACTTAAACATAGAATAATCATTAAACCCTATAATAAAATAATTTTTATGAATAACTCTAAGGTTGCTCAAACGACTAAACACTTCTTTACAATTACTAATAATATCGACAATACCATCTTAATTGATAGTCTGTCTATTTCAAATAATTCCTTAAAAATTGATAATAGTCCTTTGAAATATATTAAAATAAAACAAGGTCAAGAAAAATTCTTTCACCTTTCTTTAACACCTACTCATGAAGGATTAAATGAGGGTTTAATTAAGATATATTTTCCGCATCGTTCGACACCTATAACTTTGTTTGTATATTCAATTGTATCATAAAATTAATCCTTCCCCCTTTGCCAAAGGGGGAAACAAAAATTGATGTGTCGCAGTTGCCTGTGGGCGTGTATTTTGTGCGGGTTGGCAATCGGGTAGAGAAGTTTGTGAAGTGCTAAGGTATTGCATTAGGTATTCCAATAGTTTAACGCTATCTGATTTATCACGATAATTATGCGAAAGATTGCCTGAAATATTTGTCATACTATTCGTTCGCTTTTGATTATATTTGAAAAAAATATATCGGGAGTATAGACTATGAGTGCATTTAAAGCTTACTTATTGAACAAGATGCTCAGGCACCCCTTAGAGTTTAATGAAAAGAACTTCGAACGGCTCTTATCGCTAAATCTGAACTTTGAAGATTTGCGAATATGCCTAAAACGTATCTTCGATTTGAACGAAGAACAACTTCGGACCCAATCAAAATCTGATACGGCAATTTTAGGCAGATTGAACCGAATGAGCAACAAAGCAAGAAAAAAGCAATTTGCTCGCAAAATAAAAAAGCGTGCTACCGAGAATGACCTTATTATATACGCAGAAGGCAATTCGTGGTTCCAATTTCCGTATTTTATCACCGATGTAATAGATTGGCTCAATAAAGAACCAAACTATCACATTTATTGCGAATCGTCGGCGGGCGATTGGTTTATGAATTTTTATAGTCGCGTTTTCATTTCGATATACGTCGTACGAGGACGCACTGGGCCATAAATATAATAAGGGTCGCGGGTTACGCCTCTATCCTTATCCTTTTGAAAATTATTGAGAATATTATGCACACCAAACCCTATTTCAATAAACGGAAAAGAACTCAACATATATGACACTTTTCCGTTCAACTCAACAAACGATGGCGTTTCTCGAAGACGATTCTCGGCGTTCTTGGTACCGTCGGGAAGTATTCCCCCCGCAAAGTGAGGTACGTACATAGAGCCCGACAACACCACCGACGCATCTATCGTCCATGATTTCCCGATATATTTCGTAGCAGATACGAACCCGTATAAGTTTGGACTTTTCATCAACCTATCTGTTGCCATCACTACATCGTCGTCCTCAAACCAAATATAAGCCTTTTCAAATTTACTGTTCTGCATTGTAAAAGCGGCGGAAAAACTGTAATCATTGAGCATACTTGTCTGCAACTCAAGAGTTAAACCTTGTATTGTCATTGAGTTACCGTTACGACGCTCAAGTAAAATATAGCCATCTTCGGTCATACCGACATATTCCAATACAAAAACATTTTCCAAAGAAGTATGGAAGGCATCTGCCGACAAAGCAAAAGGAATACTTCCTATGGAAAAGGAATAATCAGCCGAGAAATTCAAATTTCGCGAATATTCGGTCTTGAGATTATCAGCCATACGAATAACTTGCAACTCGCCGGCAAGTAAATTGATATGCAAATCTTCGTTGAAAGCCTGGGGTGCTCTAAAACCCGTTGATATGCTACCGCGTAAAGTCATATTATTCAACAGCTTATACATCACACTCGCGCGCGGACTAAAAACCAAATTATCTAAAAAATTATGCTTGTCTATTCTGGTGCCGACTACTAGGTTCATGTCATCGGTCATCTTTACGTCATCTTGAATATAGAACCCGTGCTCTCGCGTAGTTTGGTCTAAAAATAAATTATAGCCTGTAAGCTTATCGTTCTAGGTTCATGTCATCGGTCATCTTTACGTCATCTTGAATATAGAACCCGTGCTCTCGCGTAGTTTGGTCTAAAAATAAATTATAGCCTGTAAGCTTATCGTTCATGCGGTCATATTTGAATTCGTAGCCCATCGTTAGAATATGCTCCGCTCCGAGTAAATACGGAATTATTTGAGACAGTTGAACACCCGAAATTGCCGTAGAGTTAGAGGTCGTGCCGTATCCGTTCGGGTCTTGTTCCGCACCGTAGTAATTATCTCGCTCAGTATTCTGAAACGACGAATATATCGAAAACTTGGAATAATCACCTAAGAAACTTTCATAACTCATCTGTCCAGAATTAGTTATGTGATTGACGGCTTCGGTAATATCGGATAAGTGAAAAGGAAGCTCGAATTTATTCCCGCCCCGACGTTTATCGGAAACTATATGATATTGCAGTCCGAACCTGCTTCTGAAATTCGGCTTATAGAAAGCCCTTGCTCCGAAAGTAGTAACTTTAAGCTCCGGAATATCGCTAATACCATCGCCCGTGGCATCCCATGATTCACGAGTACGATTCATCGCAAACAAATACACCCCCATATCCTGCCTTTCGTTGATGACAGAGGTATTCAGATTAATCGTGTTGTCGGATTTTTCATTATTTGTAAAAGATTGATTGACCCCAGCTTCGAACGAATTCAGATACGGGTCACGCGTGATTACATTTATTACACCCGCAATTGCACTGCCACCATAAAGAGCCGAACCGCCACCGCGTACTATCTCAATACGGTCAATCATATTTGCCGGAATTTGCTCAAGCCCATAGACTGCATTTAGAGACGAGAAAACAGGACGGCTGTCTATCAATATTTGCGAATATTGCCCGCCTAAGCCGTTCATTTTTACTTCACTGGTGCCGCAATTTTGGCAATTCGCTTCAATTCTCAACCCAGGCTGAAAACTTAGCCCATCACGCAAGCTGACAGATGCAGAGGATTCGAACATCTTGCTCGAAAGAACCGATACCTTTACCGGTACATCCTCATAAATTTTTTCCGAACGCGTTGCCGTGACTACTAAATCGGGTATTGTCAAATTAGTTTCGACCATGCTGACCGAAATCTCCATTTCTTCGTCACCGTCAGTATGCACAAGCTCAAAAGGAAACTCAAAAGGCTCATAACCGACTGCGGTGACAATCAGCTTGAAAGTTCCGTCGGGAACTCCGCGTATTACAAATTCACCTTTGCGATTAGCAATAGTACCCAAAGTTGTATTAGCAATTCGGACAGTAGCTCCCGGGATAACCTGCCCGTTGCCATTTTTATTCCTTACAATCCCACGGATTGTATGATTATGCGAAAATGCTTCGCTTGCAATAAAAATAAATAATAATAAATATATGAAATATTTCATTTTAATCCTCTATGAATAAAAAAGTTAACTAATTGTAAATTAAATTAATTAACGCTTACGGGAGGACCTCTGAGGGAATAATTGAAGAAAATTCTTGATGATGCGGCTTCGGAATAAACAGCACAAAATACATTTTGTATTACCCCGGGAAAGAGAACTGCAATCACTGCCAAAACAAGCACGGAACTGAGCAAATTCGTCAAAAGTTGCAAGAACGTCAATTCATAATCACTATGTGAATGGCTTTTGTACGGCAAAGGACTCGATGAATCAGAATGCGGATGAGCATGCCAGAGAATATAACCCGACTCGGTCACGTGATAGTGACCGTTTACGACCGAGTTAAAAGCAACAAGCACCACAGCTACCGAAACAACTGCCGTCGTATAGTTCTTAATATGTTCCCAAAATTTCTTCATCATCTATTCAATATATTATAGTAACGTTTTGCTTGTATGGATATTTTGATGGAGGCGGCTCGCAATTGTCGCACTGCACGGATTTACGTACCACTGACAGCTTTAGGCTCGACCTTTGCTACATAATGCGGTTATAACGATGCGACTGTAATGATTGATTGAACCGAAGTAGTATTTAGTTAACAGAACAATTAGCAAGTGAACTAAAATATTTTTACATTAAAAAATTTTTATGTATCTTTGAAGTTTATGATTGAAATAATTTTGTAAGTGTTATGAAAATATTTTTACTGTTGAGCATATTCTTATTTTTAAATTTTCTTGGAATGAGAGCAGAATTAGATTCTGTCCGTACTGATGAAATCGTAGTTACTGCCAATCGAGTACCTTCCTTATACTCAGAAAACGCTCGAATCATCCATATTATAAGCAGGACAGAAATTGAATCAGCACCAGTACAAAGTTTGTCTGAATTGCTGGAATATAGCTCGTCGGTCGATGTCAGGCAACGGGGAGTGCTTGGAGTCCAAGCCGATATCGGAATACGAGGCGGGACGTATGACCAAGCATTGATACTGCTCAATGGAATACCGGTAAATGACCCTCAGACCGGGCATCATAACATGAATTTACCGATAGATATTTACGACATCGAAAGAATTGAAATTCTGGAAGGCCCCGGGGCACGCGTACTTGGAGTAAATGCTTTTACGGGCGCTATTAATATTATAACATCTAATAACGAAACCAATAATTTCCGCATTAATTTAAACGGTGGCGAATTTGCTTTTTATCGTATTTTTTCATCAGTAACGTTCAATCTTAGTAAATTAAAAAGCTATTTTTCAATTTCAAAATCTTCATCAGACGGTTACATTGATAATACTGATTTTGATAATACGAGCCTTTATTCTCAGCAAAGTCTGAAGACAAAAATAGCCGATTTTAATCTTCAAATTGGTTACAACAACAAAGAATTTGGAGCAAACAGCTTTTATACTGCGGCTTTTCCAAATCAATTCGAAGCAGTGAGTGGGCTTTTTGCCGCTTTATCATTCAGTAGTGGTCACGATATTAATTTCGCTGGAAATATTTATACTCGCCAACACACTGATAGATTTGAGCTATTCAGAGATAATCCAGCAGAATGGTATTCTGGGCACAATTATCATAAAACAAATATTTACGGCGCTTTGCTCAAGCTGAACATTAAGTGGGGCGCCGGAATTACAAGCATTGGTACAGACATAAAAGAAGAACACATATTAAGTAACGTATTGGGAGATTTATTAGAAAAACCAATTGAAGTAAGTGGAGAGAAAGACAAATTTTACACACGCGGAGCAAATAGAAAGAACATTGGCTTCTTTGTTGACCATACTTTGAGTTATAACCAATTTACAGCATCGGCAGGTGCCTTTTTAAATTGGAACTCAGACTGGAATTGGAATACTTACTTTGGAATTGATTTGAATTATAAAATCAATTCAAATATCTCTTTATTCGGCAATATTAACCAATCAACTCGATTGCCTAACTTTACAGACTTATATTACGAAGGACCTACAAATAGAGGGAACCCCTTACTTATACCCGAGAACGCCAATACTTATGAAATTGGCACAAAGTATTTTAATAATTACATGCGATTGAGTGCTTCAGTTTTTACCAGACTGGGAAAAAATCTTATCGACTGGACCCGGCTTTCGGATACATTGTTATGGCAGACAATGAACGTATCCGAGGTAAATACTACTGGATTATCTTTCTCAAGTAATATTTATCCACATCAAATCAACGAGTTCCCTAAATTTTGGACGAGTTTCAACATAAGCTACCATTATCTATTTTCAGAAAAATCCAGCGGTCCATATTTATCATTTTACAACCTTGACCATCTGAAGCACAAATTTGTGATTAGTTCGCAATTCAATCTTATCGAAAATTTATATATAGATATAAGATTGAATTACCAAAGTAGAATTGGAACATTCTATAACTACAAGCAGGAACAAGAAACACCTTACGAAGACATTACTTTACTGGATTTGAAAATGTATTATAATTGGGATAAAATTAAAATTTTTGCAGAAGCCTCAAATATAATGAATAAAATTTATATGGATTTGGGTAATGTTTATCTGCCGGGTCGCTGGTTGAAACTTGGCGCCGAATTCAGAACAGGTTTTTAGCTTAAATCTTCGATTATGAATCAAAATTCACCTGAATCAATATATATGATTATTTTGGGGAATGCGTCGCACCACAGCCACTTGTCGGTTTTATTGTTTAGTTATAAATTCTATTTGCTAAATTGTGTGCAATAGTTTTGTAAATAGTTTCTGTTTTTGTTGAATAATATTCGTGCAGTAATTTGAGCGTTTTTTTCTGTGGGAATAAGGTCAAAATTATTTGCTGAAAGATTTCGTCGTTTGAAAATAACTTCCTAAAAACTGCCGGTGACAAATCTTTTATTTCTTCAAAAGTGATTATGAATCTTCAGAAAATCATCTTCTCTATTCGCCAAAGGATTTTTATAAATGTTTAAAATACTTTCGTAATCTCTGATTTTATATCTTTCTTTCACTCTTATAAAAGGTTCTGTGTTTATTTCTTTTTCAATTTTAGAAAGGTGTTCAGATTTGCAAAGCAGATAAAAATTCAAATTGAACTCTATTAACTGCAAGGTTCTTTTTAATGCCGGTTCTAGTGTTCCAATACTATCTATAACCTCAATGGCTCTTTTAGGGTACTGATACCCTTTATCATTAAACCATAGAACATCAATTCTTTTAGTAGTATCAATAATTCCAGGATAGGTAAAATGTGGAATGTTTTTTAATGTAGAAATATTAGCCAAAGGTAATTTATTATATTGTACAGTTGGGTCTGCTGTGAATGTTTTTAAATTTAGAAAATTCCCAATTTCAATACAAATACCCTCCATATACGAGTGCATTCTAATAGTATCTTCTTTTATTTCTTCTACTTTTTCTTCCCTAAAATCAAGCAATGCAATCATTCCTAAACCTACTCGTTTAAAGTTACGTTTGTTTTTTTCCTCTCTATATAAAACTCCCCTAATTCCCGCCTGCCATTCATTAGACGCTTTTGCGCGTGGATAATATTTTTCTATTTGGTTATAAAGCATTTCCCAAGTAGCAATACCATTATTATCCTCTAAAACTCTTTTTATTGCTTCTACTTTTGTCATATTTTTTAAACTTCTTCTGCATTTGTTTAATAATCATTTTATAATTACTTTCATCTATTTCCTCAATAGCATCTCTATCAATGCTAATCGCACTTGCAATATTGGAGAAGAATAAACCTTCCTCTCTAATTTCATCAGTGAATGTATCAGATCTTTTGATTTTAATTTTTAAATAAATTATATCCATAGTTTTTTAGTTTTTATGTTGCTATTTTTAATTCTAATGTCCACCCATTATGATTTTCTTTTTTCAAAATCGTAGCGCTGATTTTATGAATAGAGCCGGCTGTTCCGTTAAACAAAAGCGAAGCATCTGCTTGTACTTGTGCAAAATATTTTCCGTCTCTTGAAAATAAATTTTCTCCAATTTTTACATAGCCCTTTTCAATAAGGCAACCAAAAGGAACTTTTGGCTTTCTTTTCTCAACTCTGTATTCTAAAAGTTGCTTTTCAAGAGCTTTTATTTTTTCTACTCTCTCTGTTGCAATTTTTACATAAAATTCTTCACGGTCAAAAGCAATGAATCTTCTACCAAGCCTTTTTGCTACTGCTGCGGTAGTTCCACTGCCAGAAAATGGGTCTAATACAATGTCATCGGGATTTGATGTTGAAAGAATAATTCTGTAAAGAAGTTCTGCGGGCTTTTGTGTTGAATGTGCTTTTTGTCCGTTCACTTTTATTCTTTCGTCTCCTTGACAAATTGGAATTAACCAGTCACTACGCATTTGTAAATCGTCATTCATCACTTTCATTGAGTGATAATGAAAGGTGTAATTGGATGATTTTGATTTTGTCGCCCAAATGAGTGTCTCGTGTGCGTTGTTAAATCTTGTTCCTTTGAAGTTCGGCATTGGGTTGGTCTTTACCCAAATAATGTCGTTGAGCATCCAAAAACCAGTGTTTTGCAGAATAGCACCAACCCTGAAAATATTGTGATAAGTTCCGATAACCCATATACTGCCAGAGTTTTTTAGAACTCTATGGCACTCTTTTAGCCAAAGTGTTGTGAATTTGTCATACTCTTCTTTTGATTCAAATTTATCCCAGGCATCATTTACAGCATCAACTTTTGTTTGGTTTGGTCGGTAGAGTTCTCCGTTGAGTTGTAGATTGTATGGTGGGTCTGCAAAAATCAAGTCAACTGAATTGTCTGGGAGTTTTTTCAGCAGTTCAACGCAGTCACCTTGGTGAATTTTATTTAAGTCCAACGTCCCGAGTTTCGTCATATCTTTTTTGCAAATTTTAAAATATTTTCCTTCACTATCCGCTTCCCCACCACTTAACGAGCAGAGCAAGCATTGCTGAACATATTTTTTACACAATGAACTCTACAGCATCCCAAATATAATAAAATTTCCACTATACTTGCAAATTACTCCGCGTAAATGCCTGTGGCAGCTCGGATATTTTTAATTTAAAGGAAATAGTCGCCTTTTTAGATGCGAACTCCGATACAAACGCACGATTACTAGCCAACTCATACAAAATCAAAAGCAACATTGCCTGAGGCAGTAGTAACGAAGGGTGCGACGAAGGATTCTCACTCGAGACAATTACAGTATTTAAATTTTCTTCCGATTGGATAATTTGGAAGAATATTGTCTATTTATCAAAAATCGGACTGTTATTTTCTTCTATGCTGGTAAATTATTTTGCCGGTTTTGTCAATAAGTGTTGTAATTAATTCTGAATCGTTTATGCTGCACAATGCAAATCCGGTGGCTGAACTTGAGAAAACAGTTCCTTCTGACAACACAACTTCGCGAGACAACGATGCCGAACTATTTACGAAATAATCTATCGAGGATCCTTCGGTGTTAATGTGTTGAAAGTTATGGATATGTCCGCTATAGTATGTATCAACATTGTGTCTGTCGAGAATGGGCAATAAACGTTTCTGAAGGTCGGTTCTTTCAGACTCATCTTTCGAGGTTCCTGCAAAAATAGGGTGGTGTCCCATTACAATTTTCCATTTTGCGGTTGAATTTTTCAAGGTATTGTCAATCCAGTTCAATTGATTGTCAAGCGACTGCTTGCGGGCATCAGGGTGTTCATCGCTTACTCGATATTTATCAATCAAAGGTGGTGTATCAATAAAAAGTAACAATGCCTCTGTAGTGTCAGTTACGAGATAAGTTTTTGAATAGTATCGTTCGGACATATGCCAGCGGCGGCTTAGCTCTGAATATGCTAAAACAGCATCGGTATTCCCCTCGTATTCATGATTTCCAAGGACCGCGAACCACGGTATCATCAGTTCCGGATGCTTATAAATCAATTCGTAGTTGGTTAACCATAGAGGGTCATTGACCGATTGAATTCCCATCCAATGGTGCAGATCGCCCAATGCAGCTACAAATTCTGCCCCCGTAACGCCAGCTACTTCCCCCATCACTTCTGCAATTGCTGGTTGGTCGTAATATCCGTTTCGTCCATGATCGCTTGAAATCAAAAATGTAAAATAATCGTCTAAATTTTGTAATTGTTCGTCTAATAGCAATGTATCTTGAGCTACGGGAGTAGGAGCAAGATTTTTTGTGTTAAACCTTTCTTTTGCATTGTCTTTGCATCCACTCCAAAGCAATGCAAGGAGTATGATAGCTATTTGAAAATATCGAGTCATGGTTTTTTGTTTTTAATCGCAAGCATATTTTAAATTAAGTGCTTTGGCAATATCTTCCCAAGATATTGCAGTTACATTCCCATCATTATGAACTGGATAAAAAGCACCGTGCTTAAAGTTGCCAAATGAAGTTTGAGTTAAAGCAATACCATCAGTATTTCGAGTTTTTTCTCCGCTAAATCCTCCGATATATTCTAAGGATTTGCGGTCGAATATCTGAAAGGTGTTATTAATTTTACCTTGGTCAACAATTAGGTAATATCCGGAACTGTCTGTGTCACACTTCCATACCACAATGCCTTCGGGTTCGTAAAAGAAGTAGTTATAAGGTATAGTTTGCCCTGAAAAATTACCTTCTAAATCATAAATCTTGACGTTGCGGTGCAATTCGTGTTCATCTGCGATAAGTAATCGCTTATGTTCTCTATCAATAAGTATGGATTCTACTTTATTCAATACTCCATTACCTGATATATCACCAAATGCTTTAATGTGTTTAGCAAATAAATTATTTTCTTCAATTGTAAATGTGAAATGATGCACTCGCCGCCCTAGACTGTCGGGTGGAAGATATTCTTCGTCGGAGCTTTCGTAATTATCGGTGACGTAAATGTTATACTTTCCATCAGCCTTATCAATTGCTAGCCCATAAGGAAAGCGTAAGAAAGGGTCTCCGAAAAAGCCAAGAGGATTAAAGTCTGGAAGGCTAAAAACCTGTACACGGTGATTATCTCTTTCGACAATTACTGCGATATCATCAATTACAGCAATACCATTGGGACGGCTTAAATCGCCCAAACCGTTGCCAAATTTTCCGAATCTGGTAATTAACTCACCTGTAATAGCGTCATAAACAATTACTACATTGCCCTCTTTTGCAGTAGCTAACAACCAGTTCTGTCCATCTTTGCCATGCCATATAGCTGGACTGTCAACATTGTCGTTTTCATTGCGTATAGTTGCGAAAATTTCTTTAATTACAACAACTTCGGGTACCACAGATATAGACTGCTTTTTTTCTTTTTGACTGTCCATTGCAGGCTTTTCGTCGCAAGCAACTAATAGCAATAATTGAAGGCTTATAAAAAATATAATTTTATACATTATCATTTCCGATTAAAATTAATTATAAATCAACTTTTACACCAAATTGGAAGCGAACGTTATAATATTCAGACTGCATAATTCTTGAGCTAATACCCTGAAAGTAATTTAGAGGTTGGTTAAGCAGATTTATTGCTTCAGCAAAGACCCTTAATTTTGGTGTTATTGCATAATTGGCATTTATATCTAAGTGAATGGCTTTATCATAATATCTATCGTAAAAGGCCTCTTCGCCAAATTCATCAACAAAAGATGAGGCATAATTGACAGAAGCTCTGAACGAAAATGCTTCGCTGTCGTATGAAAGTGATGCGTTAAGAGTGTGCTCGGCTGTGCCCGGCAGGGATAAATCATCGTTTTCTCTACCTTCAATACGAAAGTCACTTACAGCACTTGTCGTAAAAGTGTAATTGAAATAAAGCCCAAAACCTTTCCAGAAACCGGGCAAAAAGTCGAGTTGTCGTTGGGCAGAAAATTCAAATCCAAAGAGTTCTGCATTCCCGCCATTGATGGGTTGACTGTAGGTGTCCCATGTTGTGCCCTCAAAGGAGTAGTCTTCACGAGTTTCTATAACTATAAAGTCGTTAACAGCCTTGTAGAAAACACCTGCAGAAACAATGCCGATGGTTTGTAGGTATTTTTCGATCATAAAGTCAAAATTCATTGAACTGGTAGGTATCAACTCGGGATTCCCAATGGCTATTTCATTATCTTCGCGGTTGATTTCTCTGTATGGTACTAATGAAAAATAATTAGGTCTTGCCAGACTATTAGTCCATGCCGCTCTTAGGATAGTAGTTTTATCGAAGTTGTATTTAAAATGTAATCCGGGTAGTATGTTCGTATAAGAATCAGATACTTTGTCGGTCAGAGTATTTTCGTCTTTATCAGCATCATATTGATTACCTTGGTATTCTTGTGAAGTATGCTCCAAACGCACTCCTGCGATTATGAAAAGTCTATCGCCGATATTTTGATTAAGCATAGCATAGGCGGCAATTATATTTTCTGTAGCGTTAAAATTTCCGGATTCTTCTTCGGCAATTCGTTCTTCCTCAAAAAGTGCCGGATTGGTGAGTGCAAGACTACCAAGATATTTTTCAGAAACCTGCTTTCCTGTTTCGTAGTCCTCTGCCAAAAAATTATCCTTAGTAAAATCTTCCAAATTATTGAGTGAATTAGTATTGAATGCGTCTTTATCTATCGGACTATATTCGAAAAGTTTGTTGTCTCGCATTTTTTCTTTAGCTCTGTAGCGCATCCCCATTTTAATACTGTTTTTATAATCATTATCGAGCAAGGGAATAATGAAATTTAGTTTGAAATTTTTGTCAATATCTTCGGTGAATTGGAACTCTTCTGTAATTTCGCCAAGAGAGTAGTCGTTGCTGAAATCTGCTGATGAAGCTGGCGATACACTTGTAATTTTAGGGGCCCTTTTATCTGAAAAATCTGTAGTAAAAATTAGCTCCTCTACTTCATAAGCTATATATCTTTCATTAGGCCTTTCTTCGGATGCTTTGCTGTAGGAGGCGGTCCAGTCGGCACTAATGTTACCGAACTGATGGTTGCCACCCAAAGCGAAACTCATCATTCGTTGGTCTTCTAATCTTGCATTTTTAGTATCTGGGTTGCCTCCTTTGGTTTCCTTTTCCATTACTCCCGCCCATGTATCACTTTCTCCGTCGTACTCAATGTCTTTATAAACTGTACGATAGCGGTTTTCCCAATCGTTTCTGTGATTATATATACCATTTAAAAATATACTATGATTTGCACTAATATTATAATCGAGACTTAGCGAATAACTTTGTCTTATACGTTGTAAGTAATATTGACGAATCTGAATTTCATTGGCAAAGGCAGAAGCATCTTTATTTGTATCGTTTATATAATCCCATTCAACTTCGAAGTTATCACTGCCTAATTGATGATTATGATAGGAAACACTTGCAATTACACCCAATTTATTGTCGAAGAAACGGTCCCCTAATATAAAGGCAAAATTGTATATTGGTTGCTCGGCAATTAAATTATATCCCGAACCAAGAGTTAAACTGATTCGTTGATCATACGGAGCAGAGCGCGTAACAAGATTGACCGCGCCTCCAATTGCATCAGCATCCATATCGGGAGTAAGCGATTTGTTTACTTCTATTGCTTGTATCATATCCGCTGGAACAAGGTCTAACTGGATGGTCCGAATTTCGGCTTCCGCGGAAGGGATGCGTTCACCATTTATCATCACTGAGTTATACTGAGGAGAAGTGCCCCGAATATTTCCAAATCGTGCTTCTCCTTGGTCGTATTGGACGTTGATGCCGGGGATCCTTTTCAAAGCATCGCCAATATTGGCATCAGGAAAACGACCCACTTGGTCAGATGATATGATATTTGTAATATTGCCTTTGTTCATCTGAGTGTTCAAGGCTTTCGATTGACCTTGTAATTGACCTATCACCACAATTTCGGAAAATTCTTTGAACCCGGGCTCTAAACTGTATTCGATTACAGTAGTTTTTCCAGATTCAACTTCAACTTCTTTTATATCCGTGATATAGCCGATATATGATACTTTTAGCTCATGTTTACCTGCGGGGATACCTGTAAGAGTAAAATATCCTAATTTGTCAGTAAAGGTGCCTTTGCCTAAAGATTCTATACTGACGGTAGCTCCCGGCATTGTAAGATTATCTTTATCCAAAACTCTCCCTTTAATTATTCCTGTTCCCTGAGCATTAGCAGTAACAACGACTAATACTAAAAAAGTGATAGTAAAAAAATATCTTTCCATGGTGCGAAGCTCCCAAAGTTTATTAAACATCACAATACATTACGCTAAGCATAATTAATGTTTGCAAAGTGCAATGGTAATGTTTAATGTTAATTAAGATAATTTTAATGTTCAGTTAAGTTAATTGGATTTACCCAATTCAAGATAATGACATAGAATTTCAATTATAACTACATGGCCATCAATACGGAACGCCACTAATGGCAGACATTGAATTTTTTCATCTCAATCAATAAATACACATAGCATCGCCCGATTTTTTTTCTATGCCACAGGATTAAACATTTGATTATTCCTTAAAAATATTTTGAAACAAGTCAAAATAGTGTCTGTTCTTTCAAAAAATATTGTTATTTTTATTGAGTAAAAATTTAGGGAAGAAAATATGGAAACAATAAATAGCACCGAATTGAGAGATGAAAGCGTTTATCCCGATGAAAAAGTACTTAAGAATATTTTAAATATATCGTATGAATCCTATACCATGTTACTAGACCTATTTAGCGAAAGTGAATTGTCGCATGAATGGAAATATTACAGAGATGGAAAAGCATGGCTATGTAAAGCACAAATGAAAAAACGAACAATAGTCTGGATGTCGGTATGGAATGGCTTTATTCAAGCAACCATATATTTTCCTGAAAAATATCTTGAAAAAGTGTATAATTTAGATATTAGTGAAGTAGCCAAAATAAAGATAAAATCAACAAAAAATGTAGGGAAATCAAAACCATGCATATTTGAGATAAGAGACAAAAATATACTTAATGACTTTTCAAAAGTAATGAAATTGAAAATTGAATGAAAATAAACTCTTCTGTGAGATGCTCGAAAACTTTAAGAAGCAAGTGAAAGGAACTATATAAAATTAGCTACTATACATAACAGCGAGCCTCCCGGCTCCGCCTTGCCCAAATTGGTTCATATGGTCGCCAAGTTTGGGGGTTCGCGGCGTTAGTTGCAAGCATATCGAACGAAACAATAAAATTAATGAAGTAATGCTGTATTACCTGCCGCGGGCAGGCGTAAAGACGCATCAAAAAGAAGGCGTTTACAGAATTTATATGCGCGCGAATTCATAAAATGATCTAGCTGTTTTTTCACGGCAGAGTTGAAAGCCCGTTCTTGAATTTGAACAGGAAATACTTCTCAATCAGCAGTTTTGTCCAGTGGTTGAAGATGTTGGGAATCATCACGGCAAACTTTCGGGGTTTAAACAGGTGGTCGCCCATGATAATTACCTCCTTATCGCCGGCATCCATTACGCAAACAGCAGGTATTTTACCCCAGCTTCTCGTTTTGATTTTTTGCTTGCCATTAATTTCTGAAATAATATTGTCTGCCGCTATTCTGGCTGAAACCTCAGTAGGGAATCCAGTCTTAGGCACTCCAAATGGCACAACACAATTGAACGGAGCTTTTACATCAACGGCCAGACCTACGGCATAAACATTTTTATATTTTTCGTGCTGGTAGCCATCGTTACAAACTACAAAACCTTTTTCGTTCACCAGTTCCGGCGAATGTTTCATGGCTTCCGTTCCTATGAACGGAGGCATGACCATAGCCATCTTGTAAGGAAGTTGCGTGCCGTCTTTCAGGTAAATGAACTCCTTTTCTATCCGTTCGATGGACGCGTTGGTATGCCATTTAATGTTATACATCTTCATAAACATTTCAAGCATAGTCTGCCCGCCCGCAATTCCACCAATTCCAAAGTGTCCCAAGAATGGCTCCGGTGTAAACCATGTAAGTGAAACTTTATCGCGAACTTTTTTCTTCCGCAATTCTCGGTCGAGATTGAACAGGTACTCGTAAGCAGCGCCCATGCAGCTTGCGTTCTGTGATGCACCCACAACGATGGGACCCGGGTTTTCAACAATTTCACTGAATCTCGCAAAGGCTCTTTCGCCATACTTCGGAATGACGATGTTTTCGATGTAGCCTGTTTCCGGATGCAAGTTTTCAACTATGCTAAAATCCATCTGAATGCCCATGGAAATAACGAGATAGTCATAGCTTAAGCTCCCATGTTTTTCCGTATCCACGGTGTTCAACTCCGGATTTACTTTTGTGGCTGAGTCCTGGATAAATTTTATTCCCTTTTTTTCCATGACCGGCCGAATCGGGAAACTGATGTCTTTCAGCTTTCTCTTACCAAAAGGCACCTATATCATCGAAGGAATAAAGGTGAAATCCGCACTGGGCGAAAGAACCGTAACAGTGGCTTTATTTTTCAGTTTACGTTGCAATTTCATTGCAGCCGTGGCACCTCCGAAATTGCTGCCGAGTACAAGTATGTTCCTGCTGTTCATATGATTGAATTCAATGTAAAAAAAAAAAAGCGACGTTTAAAATTGCAATCTATTGGGTGCTTTTGTTTTTGTGCTGTTTTTTTAATTTGTTTTGTGTTTATTTGTAACTGGCTCCTGTTGTTCTTTTGATTTTTTTCTTTGAAAAATGAAGTTAATACCGCAGTCACCTAAAAAAGCCCTCAAAGCATTCTTAAAGCAAAAACCTTTAAGAAGCGAGATTGATGTTTTCAAAACAAACCTCATCGCCTTGCTTGACAAAATTTCGGTAATCGAGAAACAATCGAAAGACGAAAGCGAGGAGCATTTGAAAAACAACCTACGCGACTTCCTGCGCGACACATACTACCGCGACACCAACGCCATAAACACCAAAGACAAAAAAGACCTTGTAATACATTTGAATAAGGCAACAGACAGCGAAATTGGTGTAATCATTGAAGCAAAGCGACCTTCAAACAGAGGCGAAATGCTTACAGCCGACAACCCAAACAAAAAGGCACTACACGAACTCATTTTGTATTACCTGAATGAAAGGCATAGCGGAAACAACCAGCTAAAGCAATTGGTTGCAACAAGTATTAACGAATGGTTTATTATTGATGCAAACCTGTTTGACAAACATATCTACCGGCACCCACAAATCAAAAAACTCTATGAAACAAAGCTGAACGACCGCAAGGACAATCCCTGGTTTTATGAGGAAATTGCAAAAATCATTTCCAATATAGATGTTGAAATTCCCTGTATTTATTTCGACATTCGGGACTATGAAACCGTTTTAAGAAACAACAAAAAAGAAGACGATAAAGAACTGATTGCACTTTTCAAAATTCTATCACCTCAACACTTACTAAAAATTGCTACTCCCAACGACAGCAACGCTTTAAATGAGCATTTTTACAAAGAATTATTGCACATCATCGGACTGGAAGAAGCAAAAGAAGGAACAAAAAATGTAATCAGACGAAAAAAAGATAACAAAAATGACGCTTCTTTAATAGAACTAACCATTGAGGCATTAAAAACAGAGGATACTTTTCACAGAATAACCGATTTAAAAGTTTACGGTGAAACCCGCGAGGAACAAACTTTCAACATCGCCTTAGAGCTTTGTATTACATGGATAAACAGAATATTATTCCTGAAACTGCTGGAAGGGCAACTCATTACTTATCATCGGGGAAATAAAGAATATCGCTTTTTAAATTCAGAAACCATTCACGACTTTGACGAGCTATTCAAACTCTTTCACAAAGTTTTAGCCATAGATATTCCTGACAGAACAGAAGCGATTAAAACAAAATACAGCCGTGTTCCTTACCTTAATAGCTCTTTGTTTGAAATAAGTGAACTGGAAGACCAAACCATAAAAATCAATTCGCTTGACAACAACCAACAACTTGAACTAATCAATACAACCGTTTTAAAGGATTTAAAAAAGAAGTCCGGCAAACTGCCTACACTCAATTACCTTTTCAATTTCTTAGATGCCTATGATTTTGCAAGTGAAGGCACAGAAGATGTTCAGGAAGATAATAAAACCATTATCAACGCTTCGGTGCTTGGTAAAGTATTTGAAAAAATTAACGGCTACAAGGACGGCTCAATCTTCACGCCTGCATTTATCACAATGTATATGTGCCGTCAATCTATTCGTTTGGCAGTAGTTCAGAAATTCAACGAAGCCTCCACTCCCCTCTTGAGAGGGGCTGGGGGTGTGTCCACCCCTCTCGAGAGGGGATTTAAGACCCTTGAAGATGTTTACGAGCAAATTGGAGATGGAAGACTTTTTACACGCCAACAAGCCAACCAAATTGTAAACAGCATCAAAATTTGCGACCCTGCTGTTGGTTCGGGGCATTTCTTGGTATCAGCACTAAACGAAATAATTGCCATAAAAAACGACCTCAAAATACTCGAAGATAAAAACGGGAAATCATTAAACAGATACGAAATAGAGATAGTAAACGATGAATTGATTGTAACGGATGAAGACGGTAAACTATTCGAATACAAGCCCCTTTCTATCCTCCCGGGAGGGGACAGGGGTGCGTCGGAAAGCCAACGAGTACAGGAAACACTGTTCAACGAAAAGCAAACCATTATTGAAAACTGCTTATTTGGAGTTGATATCAATCCTAAATCTGTTCTTATTTGCCGTTTGCGCTTATGGATTGAACTTTTAAAAAACGCATATTATATTAAAAGCTCCTCCCCTAACTTAGGGGAGGGGTCAGGAGGACGGAGGGGTCAAGAACAACTAAACAACCTCCCTAACCTTAAAACCTTCCGCAAGGAACTCAGAAACAGCCTTACACCTGCAGAAGCCAAACTTTGGACACTGCTAAAAGGCAAACAAATGGATGGACGAAAGTTTAGGCGACAGCACAGCGTTGCTAATTACATACTCGACTTTTATTGTCCGGAAGAAAGAATTGCCATCGAACTGGACGGACAGGGTCATTTTGAAACCACAGAGGCAGAATATGACAGGGAAAGGGATCTGTTCCTTGAAGCATTTGGCATAAGGGTGTTAAGGTTTGAAAACAAATGGGTGTGGGATAATCCAGAGGGATTGCTGGAGAGGGTGAAAAGTTATTTTGGCAAACAACAACCACCCCGTCCTTCAGACACCCCTCCTTCAAAAGGTGGGGAGCTTTTGGAGTTAGAAACGCTACCCAATATTGACATCAACATAAAATGCGGAAACAGTCTGTTGAGCCGTTTCCCGTTAGATGCCGATTTGAGCAAAGCACTAAAAAGCATCAAGTATAATATTGAGGCATACAGAGGTTTTGTAAGCGATTACAAAAACGAGAAAAGCCGCGATGTAAAAAAAGGGCTGCAAAAAATTATTGACAGTATAAAATCGGATTTCAGAACGGCAATTTTCAACAACGACCCGAAAGTAATTAAGCTAAGTAAATTAAAAGGCGAACAGTTTAGCATTCTAAATCAAGGTGCCATTTTTGAACTTGACAGCAAGGAGAAAGAAGCGAGAAAAGAAAAACTATTAAAATTAGAAGCCGAAATCAATAAGCTATCAAAAGAAATAGAGGAAATAAAAACCAACGCATTGTATAAAAATGCCTTCGAGTGGCGGTTCGAGTTCCCCGAAGTGATGGACGATAACGGCAATTTCGTTGGGTTTGATGTGGTGATTGGCAATCCGCCGTATATCCAACTTCAGAAAGATGGAGGTGAATTAGCAAATATGTTCGAAAAATTAGGATATGAAACCTTTGAACGCACCGGCGATATTTACAGCCTCTTTTACGAAAAAGGTATCCAATTACTTGCCGAAAACGGAATACTTACATACATAAGCTCCAACAAGTGGATGAGGGCGGGATACGGCAAAAGCACCCGCGAATTTTTCAGCCGATACAACCCACTGAAACTCATTGACCTTGGCAGCGGGATTTTCAATGTTGCTACCGTTGATACTAATATTCTTTTAATTCAAAAAGCACACAACCAAAACCAATGCAAAGCACTTGACCTGAGCAAAGAAAAAAACCCCGCCCCGTTTGATAGCTACACATGGCTGCACCTGCCAAACCAGGGCAGCAACAGCTGGACAATAGCCACTGATATCGAGCAACGCATAAAAGCCAAAATAGAGGCAATAGGAAAACCGCTCAAAGAATGGGATGTGCAGATTTATCGTGGCATTTTAACCGGCTACAACAAAGCATTTATCATTGATGGCAAAACCAAGGATGAGTTGATTGCCAAAGACCCCCGCAGCGCCGAAATCCTCAAACCCATACTCCGCGGACGCGACATTAAACGCTACAAAGCCGAATTTGCAGATTTGTGGTTGATATTTGTTCCGTGGCATTTCCCTTTACACAAAGATTCAGATATTAAAGGTGCATCCCAATTAGCTGAGGAAGAATTTAAAAAACAATATCTAGCGATATATTCTCACTTGCTCGCACATAAAGAAAAATTATCAGCCCGAAACAAAGTCGAAACAGGATTGCGTTATGAGTGGTATGCCTTACAAAGGTGGGCTGCAGACTACCACCAGGAGTTTGAGAAGGAGATAATTTGTTGGAAAGCTGTTGGGCGGAATTTAACTTTTTGCCTTTGGGGATTGGATAAATATATTACTGCACCCGCGAGTTTTGTAAGTAGCAATTCAAGAACAACAACTGTTTTTCTGTTAGGGATATTCCAGAGTAAATATGCACAACACTTTATTTTAAAAAATGCTGATACCACTGGAGCTGGAGATGTAATGCTAAATATTCAGTCAATAGAAAAACTATTTATTCCTCAACTTCCCGAGAGTGAGCAGCGGCCTTTTGTGGCTTTGGTTGAACAGGTAATCGCGGGCAAGGAACGGGGCGAAGACACCACCCCCCTCGAGCGCCAAATCGACCAAATGGTTTACCATCTCTACGCCCTCACCGACGAAGAAATTAAAATCGTGGAGGCTAATAGCCCCGTAGGGGCGAAATCTTAATAGGGCGAAATCCCAATAAATCACCCATTCAAACGTTTAAAATCAAATGAATTAAAAATAAACAAACAATGTCAAACACCTATACACAAATATATTTACATGTTGTGTTTTCGGTAAAAGGCCGTCAAAACCTGATCCTAAAAAACTGGAAAGAAGAATTGCACAAATACATCTGTGGAATTGTAAACGGGAAAGAGCAAAAAGTATATGCTATTGGAGGCATGGCTGACCACATACATATACTGGTTAGCATAAAACCGAATATTGCTATTTCGGATTTGGTAAGAGACATTAAAGCCAATTCATCAAAATGGATTAATGAAAAAGGATTAGTAAAAGGAAAATTTCAATGGCAGGAAGGCTTTGGTGCATTTTCTTATGCCCAATCTCAGTTGGATACTGTTATCGCATACATAAACAATCAGGAGCAACATCACCAAAAGAAAACATTTAGAGATGAATATATGGAATTGTTACAAAAATTTAATGTCGGGTATGATGAAAAATATTTGTTTGAATGGATTGAATAATATCGCTCCTACGGAGCTATAATAAATCACGCATTCAAAAATTCTATTATGATACCGCTCCTACGGAGCGGAAATTTTCATTTAAAATCCCAATAGCCCCATCGGGGCGAAATCCCAATAGCCCCATCGGGGCGAAATCTTAATAGCCCCATCGGGGCGAAATCCCAATAGCCCCATCGGGGCG
>CAZWXI010000022.1:23739-31977 GCA_964637845.1 uncultured Hyphomicrobiales bacterium
AAATCTTAATAGCCCCATCGGGGCGAAATCTTAATAGCCCCATCGGGGCGAAATCTTAATAGCCCCATCGGGGCGAAATCCCAATAAACCACCCCTTCAAACTATTATGATATCGCTCCTACGGAGCTATAATAAATTTTTTAACGCAGGTTTTCCCTGATGAAGATATAATACTTAGAAAATAAATGCCATTTTCATACTTAATGGTACTAATCTGATGTATTATTCCACTGAAACTACCGCTTTCTATTAATTTACCATATATATCGGTAACTATATAAGTCACTTTATCCATTTCCGATAAATTTACAAAAAGCTTGTCAATCGCCGGAATTGGATGTAAACGGAACATATTACCTTTTTGTTTGTGTAAATCAACATAGGAACTAATATTATATTCGTAACATCCTATTTCAGGGTTATCCAGAATAGGTAAATCACTGAAATCGCTTGTATAGCCTAGTGGTACTCCCTGATTTATAAGCGGAGAATTTGATTGCAAATGATAATCTCCTGCCGGCGGATCAACCATTTTTGGATTAGTATAAAATCCATTATATTCTTGACTATAAGTAGTTTGAAGGGTATTGAAATTAAAATTCGATTTATTAAAATGACTGTAAAATTTATTTCCTGTTAAGTTTAAATAGCAATTGTAGTTTATTTTATAACCAGGGTGGTTAGGTTGAACGGCATCATTTAAAAAACGTATTAATATTGGTCCTGAACTTTGCAATGTGTCTTTTTGTTTGGTTAAAATATTGTTGTAAAATTCAATACTGTCTGCCGAGCCGCCAAAATCAATCATGGCCGATCCAAATCCGTTCCATGCAAACACATTATTGTGAAACTTTACAACTTTGCTGTTTCCTGTAACATCAACGAACCTGTTTACGGCACCCTCGAAAATATTATAGGATAATTGAATGTTTCGGGCATTTCCGTTGCATACAAACGCCGAGTTACGGGCAATAGTTGCATCATCGGTACTACGATGCTTGCTAATAAATACATTTTTTACATTCCATCCCGTAACAATTCCCCCACGTTCATTTAAATAAGATGTATTGCCAATTAAAGCTATGCTATCACCAGAAGTAATATCAAACCCCTGCTCATAACATTGTTCAGAATGGTTATTTCTTAAAATAAAATTTTTTCCTACCGAGTTGCCAGCATCGTCATCATGTATTACAATGCCGTCATTGGCAAATGTTTTCTTTACATAACAGTTTTCAACAATAACATAGCTCATTTTATCACTTGGCGAACCCTCAAAATAGATAGCATTCTCTTTGGCATAGATTACTGTATCAGAAGACAACTTTATATTACTTCCCCCTCCATAAAATGCAAACCCGCCTTTAGAAAAGGTAGTATCAACTCTTACATCTGAAATGGTAATGTAATGCCCTTTGCTTATTAATACACCTTCCCTTTTTGGTTTTATAATGTATAGTGAATTTAATTGAATGTGTTCGCACTGCACAAGGCGAACACCGTTGTTGTATTGGTTGTTCAAAACTATTTTTGGTTTGTCGCCGGTGCCGTAGTTTGTAAGCACGATAGGATTAGCGAGTGTACCTTTTTTATTATAAAAATATATTGAATCATTTACCCAAACCGACGATTTCGCCAAAAAAACTGAATCACCCGCAACTAAATTAACTGTATTTAATTTACTTAGCGATTTAAATGCTAAAGCAGGTGTCAATCCCGAGTTCCCATCATTGCCGGTTGTAAAGTTTACATAATAATTGTTAGCAAAAGCCGAGTTAATAAATACGGCTAAAACAATTATTGCTAAATACTGCTTCATGATCGACATAGTAAATATTTAAAATTAAAAAAATAGCTCTCTTTATTATCTTTACGCCTATTTTTAAATTTACTTTTCCGAATATAAACGAAATTTAATTGCTATTATTGTGCAAAATATCTTTCGCTATAGAAAGTACGAAACAATATTTACAATGCTTTGCTTAGCTTGTCGTTGATGTATATTAAGTAAATCACTAAATCGTAATAAATAAATAGGACGTTAAAATGAATAAAAATAACTCATTCCAAAAAATTATAAACGACCGGAACTTCATTATCGATTGCTATATTGAAATGCTTTCAAGAATAAATGAGAATGAAGTAATAGAACTTATTAGAAGTAACAATTTTTCAGAAATTGAAAATGAAAAACTTACAACCGACAAGATTATTCAGTCATTAAGTATTTATTTTCAGTTAATGACATTGGTTGAAGAAAATGCAGCTACTCAATACCGTAGAAAAATGGAAGATCAAGATGATATAGGGTGTGTTAGAGGCTCTTGGGCAGAAGCTTTTAAACTTTGGAAAGAAGGAGGAATTAGTGAAGATGAAATGCTACAATCAATTTCAGAAACCCACGTAATTCCTGTGCTAACAGCACATCCAACCGAAGCAAAACGTGTAACGGTAATTGAAATTCACAGAGAATTATATTTGCTATTGGCAAAAAGAGAAAATGTTTCGTTAAGTAAACTTGAACAAAACAATATAAAAGAAAAGATTATAAACCTTTTAGAAAGATGGTGGAGAACAGGCGAAATATATCTTGAAAAACCGCGTATTGAAGATGAAAGAGCAAATGTTTTATATTATTTAACTAAAATTTTTCCTGTCGTTTTAGAAAATAGTGATGAACACCTTAAAGCCTCATGGATTCAAATGGGACTAAATCCAATAAAGATTAAAAATCCTGATATTTTCCCCAAAATCAGCTTTGGTAGCTGGGTAGGGGGCGACCGCGACGGGCATCCGTTTGTAACCCCAAGTATTACACAAGAAACTTTAGCATTACACAGGAAACACGCACTCTTGCTTTTGAAAAATAAATTAATCGAAACAGCAATTAAATTTTCAGTTTCTGCTATTATAAATCCGGTTCCATACCTGTTATTGGAAGCAGTTGAGAAGAAATCTAAAGTTTTGGGATTGCAAGGCGAAAATGCAAGAAAAAGAAATCCCTATGAGCCCTGGCGACAATATATTAACTTATTAATTGCAAAGCTAGATAACACAATATCAAACAATTTTGCAGACTCTAACTCCTATTATAAATCAAGCAAAGATCTCCAAGAAGATATTAAATTTTTTAGAGATATTCTTATTGAAAATGGGATGAAAGGCTTGGCACATGATATACTTTTCTCCCTTGAAAGAATGGTAGCTTGCTTTGGTTTTCATCTAGCGAAATTAGATATTAGACAAAATAGCGCATTTCATGATAAAGCTATTTCACAAATTTTAAAAACCATCGGCGAAAAAGATTATGATTATGAAAATTGGAGCGAAGATAAGCGCGTAAATTATTTGAGTAGCCTTTTAGATAACAACTTACCAATTACTGACATAACGGTTTCATACGGAGCGGAAGCTGATAATGTCTTGGATTGTTACCGCGTCGTTCGTCATCATATCAATCAATATGGTTCTGATGGCATCGGTTCATTTATTATCAGTATGACCCGAAGTTTAAGCGACTTACTTGCTGTTTACTTCTTCATGAAAGAAACACAACTATTAAACACTTCTATTAAAGTTGCTCCGCTATTAGAAACAATCGAAGATTTAAACAATGCTCCTGATATTTTAGAAAAGTTCTTACAGCATCCTACAACTCAACAAAGAGCTTCAAAAATAAATTACAAACAAGAAATTATGCTCGGTTATAGCGATAGTAATAAAGATGGTGGGACCATAGCAAGTAAGTGGAATTTGTATAAAGCCCAACAAAAACTCTCGGAAATAGCTCGAAATAATCATTTTCATATTTATTTCTTTCACGGAACGGGCGGAACCATAAGCAGAGGCGGCGGCAAATATCATCGTTTTCTAGAAAGTATGCCTGTAAATACGGTTAATAGCATGATAAAAATTACTGTGCAAGGCGAATCTATCGCCCAATTGTTTGGAAATCCGCTTACTGCAACTTACAACCTCAATGCTTTGGCTTCCGGAGTAACTAAACAAACTATTTTATCCAAAAAAAATGTCAATGGTAGCAAATATCCACTTGAAATAATGGACTATTTGTCCCAAAAATCGTTTGAGCATTACCGAGAATTAATCGAAACCCCAGGATTCATTAATTTCTACAGCAAGATAACTTGTATAGATGTTTTAGAAAAAAGTAAAATTGGCTCACGACCAGCCAGAAGAACTGGCACAAGAACCCTTAATGACTTAAGAGCAATTCCTTGGGTTTTTAGTTGGAATCTTTCGCGTATCCCTATAACAGGATGGTATGGACTTGGGAATTCCTTAAAAATCTTGAAAATGGAAAACCCGGAGGCATTTCAAATATTGAAAAAAAGCATGAATGATTGGTCATTCCTTAAGTTTTTAATAATACAAACCGAAACCAATCTAATACTATCGAGCATAGAAATCATGAATTTGTATGCCAATTTAGTTGATACAAGTGATGAAAAAGAGGCATTTATATCACAAATTGGATTAGAATATGAAAATTGTTTCAAACTAATAGAAGAACTTTTTGAAGAAAAAGCAACGATTCGAAGACGAGGGCAATACGATAACTTACAATGGCGAACCGAAAAATTAAAAATATTACATCATTTACATATCAGATACATAAAACAATGGAGAGCAATAAATGATGAAAATAGCAACGAAAAAGAAAAAATCCTTACCACTTTATTAAGTATAATTAATTCTTTATCCAGTGGATTGAAAAATACGGGCTAAACTTTTTTACAGTTTACTATCAAGGCGTTGCATTCAAATACAATTTGTTGAAACTGCTAAAAGAGAGCAGATAATATAAAAGTACCAGCCATAGTACACTACTCTTTTTCGAAGCTTGCACATTGAAATCAAATTTCTTATTCCCCGCTCCTCCCCCATTTTTTTCGCTCTATTTCAAAAAATTGTTACTATTTTAGAATTTTTATATTTGCACGGAAAATATGTATTCGAGAATATATTCATCTTCGCTAATCGGTATTGAAGGCTTCATCGTCGAAATCGAAACCCATCTCGACAGCCAACTCCCCGCATTCAACGTTGTCGGCTTACCAGATTCTTCAGTCAAAGAATCCCGTGAGCGAGTAAGCGCCGCTATCAAGAATTCCGAATTTATCTTCCCCGGGAAAAAAATCACCGTAAATCTTGCACCCGCCGACATTCGCAAAGAAGGTAGCGCCTTCGACTTACCCATAGCTCTCGGCATACTTAGTTCGACAGGCATCATAGATTTCAACTCCCATTCCGATACGATTTTTCTTGGCGAATTAGCTCTCGAAGGCACCCTGCGCCCCATTCATGGAGCTTTATCCATCGCAGTCGAAGCTCGCCAAAAGGGATTTAAGCGAATGCTTCTCACTGCCGACAATGCCCCCGAAGCCGCTCTCGTGGATGGAATAGACGTAATTCCCGTTCGCAATTTGCGAGAATGCGTGGATTACCTGAACGGCGCAATCGAAATCGCCGCTACCAAAGTTGACGTAAACGAAATCTTCAGCACGACAAAATCCGATGCAGTATTAAACATGAACGACGTCAAAGGGCAGGAAGCCGTCAAGCGGGCCCTCGAAGTATCTGCCGCAGGAGGACACAATATTCTTATGATTGGACCTCCCGGCTCAGGCAAAACCATGCTCGCAAAACGTATCACGACTATTTTACCTCCACTTACAATCGAAGAATCGCTCGAAACGACAAAGATTCACTCCGTAGCAGGATTTACATCCGACAAAAAAGCACTAATTACGGCACGCCCGTTTCGCTCACCACACCATACAATATCCGATTCCGCACTCGTAGGTGGTGGTATGAACAAAATTCGTCCGGGTGAAATATCACTCGCTCATTACGGAGTGCTGTTCATGGACGAGTTGCCCGAATTTGCCCGCAACGTGCTCGAAGTACTCCGTCAACCGCTCGAAGACAAGCAAATCGTCATATCCCGCACGAAGATGACAATCGTATATCCAGCAAACTTCATGCTTATTTGCTCAATGAACCCTTGCCCTTGCGGTAATTTCGGCGACCCCACAAAAGAATGCACCTGCACGCCGCAAAAAATCAAGAATTATCTCGGAAAAATTTCCGGACCATTGCTTGATAGAATTGACATTCACGTAGAAGTACCCGCTGTAAACTATAAAGAACTTTCATCAGAACGTATGGGCGAAAGTTCAGCCTCCATCAGACAGCGTGTCATCAATACACGACAAATACAACTCGACAGATTCAAAGGCATGGGGATATACAAAAATGCCGATATGGGTGCAAAGCAACTTCGAAAATTCTGCCAATTGAATACAGCATCAGCGGAATTACTCAAAGTGGCTATGACTCGGCTCGGTTTATCGGCTCGTGCGTACGACAGAATTTTGAAAGTAAGCCGTACAATCGCCGACCTCGACGGCAGCGATTCAATACAAACCATACACATAAGCGAAGCTATTCAGTACAGAAGCCTCGACCGGGAATACTGGCGCTAAGAGATATGCAATTCGCGGGCCAAACGAGGGAACGAATATACCGGCTCGCCCTCGGAACTGAAATTCAACTCGCCTTTCAGTTCGATAATCAATCTTTCCAAGACTCTTTTGGCTTTCTCGATGCTTTTTTCGTCATTAATGCTGGCAGTACGGAGTATATCGCTCAATTTCGCCTCTCTGCCTCTATTTCTTACAAAGGCGCCTATCAACTTTTTTCTTAAAATATTGTACTCACGCTTTTTATTCTTTGCCTTTACATCGAAGGACCTGAAAATTGGGATGACGAAGAATAAAGCCGAAATTACAAGCGGAAAATAACCCAAAAACCACGCCACCCACGAATATTCATCCAAAGTGCCAAGCGAATACATCTGCTCTTCGTATGCAAATTGAATATCCTGACCGGAACTAAAAATACTAATCACAAAAAGCGACATTAGCAAATTAAAAGAATTCATCGCCGCAATAACTACATTTCGTCCTTTCGTATTACCCGTCAATTCATAAGGCGCTTCCACTTCATTTTCGTAGAAAATAATTTTCCCTCCTTCCAACTCCTTACTCACCTTATTCATCAATCTTGAGAAATCGCCGACTATTGTACCGTCGGTATCTATATACAAATCCCCGTTGAACTTGGAAGCATATTCGGCAAGACGCGATTCGGCTTTCTCATAGTCAATGCCCGTCAGAGCAACGATATGCCCGGCAGTAATTTTGCCGTTGTTTTTACGGATAAAAGCGGCGATTTCCTTAGCATCATCCAAGGGATCGTATTTCGGATGCTCCGGACCAAACACAAAATTGAATACAGAGAAAATAAAATTCTTACCCTTATTCTTCTCCGGCTCATAAGCCCTGTAGCGATAGCCGGATTGGTCGGTGTGATAGGACAGTGTTCGAGTCCACATCATTATATAGAACACGTCGAAAATCCCCCTGAAAACTCCGCCAATGATATCACCGAAGTCAAACTTTGAATCCCGACTGCTATCACCGCGACCTGCAAGCATAATAGCAAGTAGCAACAATACAAAAATTACGGTATATAATATAAGTACAATACCGACCGACGCTTTATAGACATATGTAAAGCCCTTCCATATAACATCAAGAGCCGAAAGAATTATCTCCTTGGCAGTCTTAGAGCCTCGCTTGAATAAAGGATACTTGAAAATAAATTGTAATTTGCCGCTTTCACGGTCCATAGTTACGCGGGATTCGTATAGCTCGATAAGCCTCGACAAGCCGTCATTCACCTGCTCAAGCGAGTATCCCGTCTCGGCAATGGCATCTTCGGGCGAAAACTTCCCCCGAGATTTTTTGACAATCCTTTCCAATTCAGCAACTACCTTGCGGTCAGCATTTTTTGCATCCACCTTTCAAAACCCTTTCATAAACAAAATTTTATTGACGAAATACGTCCTACCGACATTGTGAAAAATCGAAATTGACAAATAAAATCGCTTTCAAAGTGGGATTTCTTCACTTCGCTCAGAATGACACATTAAAATTCTTCTTATATTTTTAAATTTTTTTCTTGCATCATCCAAAATTTTTTATTTCTTTTATGATAAGTATGTTTGTATTTTTATAAAATGTATCGAAATGGCGGAAGAAGGCTACATAGCAGACCGGACAAAGTACATGAAAGTGGAGTTGTGTCGGTGTGGCGGGCAGTAGGATTTCGAAAATGAAAGAAATTTTTTTTTAAATTAATATAGGAGGCAAA
>CAZWXI010000023.1:0-31382 GCA_964637845.1 uncultured Hyphomicrobiales bacterium
TTCAACAACTCATGGTTACGCATATTTGGAACATGCGTTTGGGTATATCAAAGACTTTTTCGGTGATAAACATTTGAAAATTGCATTTGTACCATACGCAGGTGTTACTGTCTCTTACGATGACTACGAACAGAAAGTAGCCAACGTGTTTGATACTTTAGGATTTACAATTAATTCTGTGCATAAAGGCAGTCCGAAAGAGATCATTGAATCATCGGACGCAATAGCTGTTGGTGGCGGCAATACATTTCAACTGTTAAAATCCATATACGACAATGACTTATATGATTTAATCAAAAGTAGAGTGGAAAGTGGAGCCAAATATATCGGTTGGAGTGCGGGCTCGAATCTTGCATGCCCCACAATCCGCACGACCAATGACATGCCAATAGTCGAGCCTCCTAAATTCAACGCATTTAATTTAATCGACTATCAAATAAATCCTCACTATTTAGATGCTCATCCAGAAGGTCATCACGGCGAAACACGCGAGCAACGCATAGAAGAATTTATCGAGATTAATAGAGATATTTATGTCGTTGGTCTAAGAGAAGGAAGTTTGATAAGAGTTGACGGTGACACTCATAAACTTTTAGGTACAAAGACAGCAAGAATATTCAAATATGGTCAAGCACGACTTGAAATAAACCCGGACTCAAAGTTGAATGAAATTCTTGTTTAAGGATTTAGAATTTTTTACCACAATCACCGTTATATATATTAAAAAAGCTATTACAGGAAACAGCATGAAAAAGTATATACTAATTATAATAGCATCTGCTATTTTTTGGGGATGCGAGGACACATCAACTCAGCATACCGCTAAATTGATGGATATTGGAAATTTAATTAAGTCACCAGGGTACAGTTGGTTTGACATAGAATATAAAGCATACACGCCAAACCCAGTCATGATTAACGAAATTAAGAGCAGTTTTGACCCGCAAATTCATAAGTTTTACGTGTTTCTAAAGCCGGCGTGTTCATGCCCGGGAACACACAAGCTCTTCCCCGCTTTCATCAAAAGTGCAGACTTAGTAGGCATACCAGGAGCGAGTATGGAAATTTACTCTATGCGCTCAAATAGGGATAATTACCCATACTCGAATGTATTCAAATTAAATGAGCTTCCGGCTTTCATTGTGCTTAAAAACGGTGTTCCGATTTATTCGATTACTGATTCTATATTGACTAAAACAACGATTGATTACGAACTCGACCCGAATTATCCCGTAGAGATGTTTTTGAAAGATGCATTAAAAAATTATTAATAACCAATTCCATGAACTATTGGTTAGTCAAAACAGACCCCGATACTTATTCGGTTGAGAACTTGAAACGCGACAAATCTACCGTTTGGGATGGCGTCCGTAATTATCAAGCTCGAAATAATCTTAGTCTGATGAAAAAAGGTGATTTAGTACTGATGTATCACAGTCAATCGGATAAGGACATCAGATGTATTGCTAAAGTCACAAAAGAAGCATTCAGAGATAAAACTACTGATGATGAGCGTTGGTTAGCTGTAGAATTGACATTCCAAAAGCTATTAAAGAATTACCTACATTTAGACATCATTAAGAATGATGCAATTCTAAGTAATATTGCATTGGTCAAACAATCAAGATTATCTGTTATGCCGCTCACGAAAGAACAATACGAGAAGATTATTGAACTTGGTGGTGGCTTAAAATAGAATCAATCGCTGAAATTACTTCTTTATGGCTTAAATTTTTCATACACTCAAATGTCCCTACGGGGCATTTTTTACTTCCGTGTATCTCACACGGTTTGCATGAGAGGTCACTTTTTTCTACAACAACGCTATATACTGAACGAGGCCCGAAGCCAAAAATTGGTGAAGTAGGGCCAAAGACAGCAACAACGGGACAATTCACAAGACCGGCAAAATGTACGGGAGCACTATCATTTGAAACAAGTAGTTTTGTTTTAGTTAATAAATAGATAGTTTCCTGTATTGAAAGTTCCCCGCACATATTAATGGTACCGGAACTTTCTGCTATGGCGCGTGTATATTGATAATCACTTTTAGAACCGATGAGTACCACATGGTAATGCCTTTCCAATAGTTCTTTTGCAACTTTGATATATCCCTGCGAAGTCCATTTTTTAGTTTCCCATATTGAATTAGGTGCTATCAAAATTAACTGTTCGGTATTCAGATTCAATCTATGGAGTTTTACATTCACTGAATCAATAAGATTTTGGCTGAAATTTAAGTTTACATTTGGTTTATCGTGTTCAGCCGGATTGACTTGTTTATTCAGGAGAGTTAAGAAATTCATATTTCGCGTTATTTCATGTTGGTGCAGTTGATATTTGCAACGCCAGTCATACAATATGGACCCGGATGCGTTATCATATCCAAATGTATATTTTGTACAAGTTAGCTTGGCAAGAATAGAAGAGCGAAAAGAACGATGAAGGGATATGAAAGTATCAAATTTCTCTTTTCTTAAACGGGATGCAAAACGGAATAGTCCTGATAAGCCTTTATATTCGCCGCGCTTGTCGAAAACAACGACATCATCAATTGCCTGGACTAATTCGGCTATTGGTGCCGCTTGCTTGGTTGTAATAAATGTGAGTCGTGATAGAGGAAATAAATTCTTAATTGCTTCACACAAAGGCATTGCCAGAGCTACATCTCCTAAAAAGGCGGTCTGCATTATGACTATATTACGCAAGGTTGTTTGAATTTTATCCCTCCTTCGGTTTATGTTTCCATCTGTTATGCTGCCAAGCCCATAAATGCGGGTGCTTTCGAATTTTGTTTTCCAAGATTTTCACATGCCGACGAGTTAGCTCTGTTATCCCCTCATTATCGTCTTGAAGGTCATCGTATTTGAGTTCAATAAGCTCAACATCATATGTATAGTCATCGTTACGTACGGCAAAACCCATGATAATCGGTACTTTATATCGAAGAGCAATCATCGCTGGAGCTTCATAGGTCACGGCAGGATGTCCGAAAAAATCTATGAAAACATCTCGGTTCATATCTGCACTTTGGTCGGCAAGCATAGCGACTGCTTCATTTTTATTAATTGCAGTAATCAATACTCGAGCCGCTTTAGACATCGGTATTATACGATTCCCAAACCTAGTGCGATAGGAGTTGAGTTTTTCATCAACAAGTTTATTCCTTTGCGGCTTCACTACGATAGTAATAGGTATATTAGTAAAAGCGCCTGCTGTCAAGGCAAGCATCTCCCAATTCCCGAAATGCCCCGAAAGCAATAGCATACCTTGCCCTTGAGAATGCACTTTAGCAAAGAGTTCTTCATTTGAGTATCTCATGTATTTTCTAAAGTCATTAATTGTAAGTTTAGGAGATGCAAGTAGCTCAACGGCAACAATGCCAAGATTTTGATAAGATTTTTTAATTATTTTTTTAATTTCAAGCTCGGATAAGTCGGGGAATGCCATTTTAATGTTCCTATACGTAATAGCGTAGCGTTTCCTTTTGAAGGATAAAAAATAGCCTATTAATTCACCGAACTTTCCTCTATGGCGAATATTAAGAATACGAGAGATGCTGCCGATTACCATTAGGGAAGCATAGAGCATGTTATCGGTTAACCGGTTCAATTTGAAATTATCTCCCAAAAGGACTAGGAGTGTGTCGTGGTACAGGATGAGCATCATCCTGTCTTATGTCACGAGTAGAGGGTACAAAATCATTATACCAGTTTTCATTGTAAACCTCACCGCGCGCTGTGGAGTGAACAAGTCTAAAGTGTCCGTTTCCTTGCCTATCGACGAAGATAAATCTTACTCCACCTTGCACTCCCTCTATAAACCATTCTTCATATGAATTATAACCGAAATGACCTTCGGTTATATCACGCGTTGACCAAAACCCATATTTAAGCAATACCTTGCCTCTATCTGAGCCCCATCCGGTTCTAAAATTTCCTGTATTAAAAAACGTGTTCGCAAACTGCTCACGTCTGCGATACTCTTGTAGAGTTTCGTTTACCAGTGTTAAAGTATCTGAATCCCTAATATACCAAAATCGAAACAAAAATCTTTGTTTTGCTTCCATAGTGGTTAAGGTTTTAAATAAGTCAATTTCGGTAGGTTCTGCTACAATAGAAGCCTTACTGAATTCTTCTTCTATCTGTAACTCATTTAACGTAGCGAACTCGCTTTTTTGGAATAATTCATTTTCGGTGAAAAATACTCTGTGTTGTGGAGGTTTATCAGGGTTGTAAACAAAAAATTTCTTTTCGGTTGTTGCTTTATTAGTGGCTGAATAGTTCAATGTAGCGACTAAAAAATACACTCCTGAAGGAATTGTATCAAGTTGGAATGAAAATGGATGAAAGTCATAGGAATAGTTGTTCTCTTGTGATGTACTAAATGAAGCTATTTCGCGTCGAGCGTTGTCTAATACCTTGTAACCGATAGTAAAGCCATCTTGTGCATACTTATCTGCATTATAAATGTCAAAATATCCAGTAACAACGGGCCTTTTACCTACAAATTCATGCGAAGGATTAGGAATTATAAAGCAATTATTTCTCAGAAACATTGCGTCATATTGGATATCAGAGTTTTTCTCATCCTCAATTTGGTAAGCAAACATTATTGTGCCAAGTTCGATATCATTTTGAGAAATAGACTGTACGATAAAATCAAACTCGGTTGTAATCTGCCTTTCTTCACCAAAAACATCTAAAGCTGTTAATTTTGCTTTATATTGTCCTGGATTTAGTTCGTAAACTTTTCTTCCGAAAAGATTCATTGCTTCTAAAGGCAAATTTTTGTCCATTGAAATAGGAATGACCCACTTTTCATTTTTCACAATAGCTGAGGACGAGACAATTTCGATTTCGAATTGCATTTCACCATAATAAGTTTCACTACCATCGTTTTCAAAATAACTAATAGAATTATTAGCAAATGAGTAAGTCAGTTCCCAATAATAAACACCGTCATTGCCTTTGAATGAAGCATGGTCAACTGAAACAAACAACTCATTAGCGAATGAATTATAAGCCATAAGAATCAGACAAATCAATGTTTTTTTCATAGAGACACCTAACATTAATATAACAATTGCCGTTGAGTAATTAACTCAACGGCAACTGAATGATAGAACTTTGTATTAACCGCCAAAATTCAAAGAAACACTCAATCGGTTGAGTAATCCCATTGTTACGGTTGGTGTAACGGCATAGTCAATCTGACCACCGAAGCCGCCACCAAAGTATTTCAATCCAACTCCGCCGGAAAATCCTAATTGGTTGTGACCAAGCATGTAACCACCACGTAATGCAAGGAAATCATTCCAAACATATTCCGCACCAATAGCGAATTGTTCAGGCACATCCGTCAATGTGTTAAAGTCCATTGCAACTCGCAGTTTGTTTTCTGCAGTATTTACAACATCACCGGAAATACCCGCACGAAAAATAATGGGAATATTGTAAGGATATGCCAAGTACGCTGCATCGAGCGGAGTAGCGTGCATGGCGTCATATAACTTTCTTGTTGTTCTTAGGTCAACACCCTCATATGTTTGCTGAGTACCAAGGTTGTGTATAGAGAAGCCGAGTTTAATTCCGTAATAACCGAAATCATACATCGTACCAATGTCAAATGCCATTCCTGTACTGCTCAACGATGCAAATGAATTGTGAATATATTTCGCAGTTACTCCAAAAGAGAATTCTTTTGTTAGGTAACCGGCTAAACTTAAATTCAGCGAAAAGTCACTTACAGAATAGCTTGCACCTGTACCGTCAGGACGATACATTGTAGTAATGGGTATATCACCGCTTGTGAAAGAAACAATGCTTGCAGCAGCAGTAAAATCTTCCGATATCGGCATAGCCAAACCACCGAAATTGTGTGAAAATTTTCCAAACCATTGACTATACGAAAAATCAGCGTTCATTGATTTTAAATTAGCCAAACCTGCGGGATTCCAATGTACAGAGGTCAAATCATCTGCCATAGAAGTAAAAGCACCTGCCATAGCATTAGCACGAGCACCTACACCGATTTTAAGGAACTGAGCACCGGCAGCGCCAACTTTTGATGTTTCGCCGGCTGTAGTTCCAACGTTTAGGTCCGGAACCGCTGTTGAGTTCGTAATTATTACAGGTATGCTTAGAATTGCAATTAAAATTATATATTTTTTCATTTTCATATTTCTCCGTAATTTCAATAAATCACCCGCCCACAAGGAGCGGGTTATTATATTAGTTTTGTTCGATAATTCTAAATCCGCCTACTACTACACTGAACTCTTTAATTGTTTGTGCACCATTGGGAGTAGTAATTACAGCAAGAAACGTTTGACTTTGTACACGTTGTCGGTTGCTTGATAATAAATCCCATACATGAACCGCACTACGATTTACATCTCCCGCGTTATTGTATTCATCATGTTCGAGTGTTCTTACCAAATCACCTGCGACTGTATAGATTTTAATAGTACAGCGTTTGGGTAATTTTGTAAAGTATATCTTCGAATCATAAGGTGATTTAACTCCTTCGTGGGATAAGAAGTAAGGATTCGGTACAACCTTGATTTGGTCTAATTGATTATCAGTGTATTGTTCATTCGGGGGGGCGCTCTTACTTACTTTAGCAATTACAGTAGCTCCGGGAAAAGGCAAACCTAATGCACCACCATAAGTACGAAGATAGATTTTATCACCTGCTTTGAAGTCGCTCGCGGACCAAATGTTGTATTCTTGGGGTGATTTACGTTTCCAAGGCTCTTTACCCGGATACTTTACGCCTTTATTAGCAAAATCAATCGCAAATTGAACACCACCAATATTAATTATATGTGTGAAGTCGAGCGTATCAGTGCCGTTAACTGAAACAACTGATTTGTAGTACCTGCCAAGACCATTATCGCTTTGTTGTGGAAGACCTGAAAATGATTCGACATTCCCGCTGAGAATTCCTGAGACTGGTCTAACAAAATAATTTGGAAAACCCCAACCTGATGCCAGGTCGCGTCTCAAAGTATCATTTGAAATCCAACCATATGCATGGATATTATATTTACCTATAAATTCATTTGTCGAACGACCCATGTAAGCTAAATTTGCAGGATTGGGATAAAGAATATCATGTCCCCAAATATCGATGTAGTCAGGTCTGCTTAAACCGGTATAGTTTTCAGCGAATTTTGTAATTTTTGTAACCGGTTCTATATTTAAATGTGGCATTTCAGTAGGAAACTTAATGAAAACAGAATCCTTACCGGTCTCGGGTCTTTTAGCTTCGGTAATATTGCGAACTCTTATGTTCAGATATTCAATATTAAATGTGTTGTTATTGGCACCTTTGCCCCAAGCAAGCTGTGCTGTATGTGTACCTCCGGGCAAGAACTCAACTTCGTAAACACCGGGGCCATTATTGAAACTTCCATATTCAACATTGTGGAAATTGTAATTTACGGATACTGGCATAGTTCGTTGGACTATAGCCAGATGCGGTTTATACTCTCTAGTAATACCCTTAATGTTGTAATCGGTCATGAAATTAACAGGTGTATTAGCTGTAACACCCGGACCATAAACAGATGTCAAAGATTCTTCATCTGGTCTATATATTCCAGCATATTGTCTAATTGTAAAGTCGAAACTGAAGCCCAATATGCCGTATGCACTTTGAGCCCAATTGTCGGTATAGCAATAGTCGGGGTAAGTAAAATCACCTGAACTGAACCTTCCCGTTCTTGTGCGAATACCGCGGGCTGAATCTAGACCAAAGTCAATATAAGTATTATTTACAGGATCATAGACGAGAGTATCCGCAAGAATATAAGAAGCCGCATTTTCGGTGAAGAACTCATAAAAACTCAAATCACATGCTTGGGATTCGTAGCTGATTAATCCTCTCCATAAAGTATCACCTGTGTTTTTGCTCGATAATGTTACCAAACTTCTATAAAGACCAAAGTTTGTTCTGGCGTTCGGATTGTTCAAATTGAACGGAAAACTTGATAGAAACCAGTATGGTTCAAACTTGAGGTGCAATTCATCATCTTCGAACTTCTGAATAAGTCGGTCGTTGTCCACGGCAAAGAATCTGAAATTATAAAGTCCGCCAACAAGGTTGGAGTCCACATGAACGATTTGAATGCTCGGATAATCACCTGCAGGCGCGGCAATCGGGAATGTTTTCATCATATTGCTCAACCCTGGGGCCGAAGTATTCAGTTTCATCGGAGTTGGTTGCTGATAATCACCTTCGTCAAATGCCAAAACACGGTAGTAATAATCAACATTATTAATAAGTTTTTCGGTTTTTGTTGGGTCCGGGTCGGGCATAATATATCCATCGCGGTTATCGTCACCTGTATCAAAGAATGTACGGTCATTGGTTATCATCGCCATATATGGTGAAATCACGTCTTTGCGAACTTCTTCTTTTGATTCAAATTCGGGAAAATCAACATTTACAAGTCCGTTTTGAATATATTCGTATAACATTTCGGAAACCATCCTTACGTGATTAGAATCATTCATAATGTTACCTACAGCGCGGGGAACCCAAATGTCAATGAGTCGAACGATATTACCATTAACGTTGCCTAATCTAATGGAATTTTGTACCCAAATTTCATCTGTAGTCAGACGTTGAATGACGGAGTCTCGAGCTTTTTCATCCCAAACGCGTCGCCATTTACCAACTACACCATCAGGGAATAATTTAAATACACTGTCGATTTCTTCTCGGGTTTTACTAAATGTTGACAGTTGGAAGAATAATGGATTGTATTTCACCAATGCTCTGTTTAAATAAGCGACGCCAACAAAGATATCATCGAATAGTTCGTTGCGGAATCTTGGGTTATACGTTAATAAGGCTGGACCTTGCGGGGTGTTTCTAAACAGTTGACCAGTTACATCAAATCCAATACCGGGGTCTCTTGCAATAACTTTAGCCCAATATTTACCCCAAGGATCCCTGAATGCAGATGTATCAAGTAAACCGAGAACAGGTGCAATACTTCCGCCGTTACTGGCAGATGCTAAACGGTCCGAAAGTAATAATATGCCGTTACCAACTCTCATGACACGAATTGCCATAGAGTCAATTACGTTACCCGCGGCATCAGTATATGGTCCGACTATACGCAAATCATCAATCAAAGGCATGCCAAAGTCGTTCGGATTGGTTCCGCCTCTGTGTTCTGATTTGTTAAAAGGACTTCTCAGAGTAAACTGAGCAACTTGTTTCCAACCGAATGGACCTTTGCCACTGGAATAATCACCGCCCGGCGGCACAGCGTGAAGGGAGAATGTATCAAGGTTTGTTCTACGAGCGCGGTAAATTCTATAACCCATGAAATCGAGACCTTTTTCGTAAATATCAACAGAATTTTCAGATGTGGCGTCCCATTGAATTTTTACTGCGTGGTTTAGTCCTTGCCAATTAGTAATAATTGCTCTATCGGGAGGAGTTGGGGCCCGGAAGTTATTATCGTAAACTTCTTGGGCAAAACGATTCTTTCTTTCGAGTTCGCTCATATCGTCACAATCACCATCGGCTTCTTCGCCTTTTGCGGTACTAGCGAGAATTATACCCACAACAACGCGAGCTGTATCTCCGGGTTGCATATGGAATGGCCCCGTTGCCATTAAGAAACGTTTATCACCGGGACCGTCATCGCCATCTCTTTGTCCCGTTTCCATGAATTGATATCTGTCGTCATCTTCTTTACGGTCATCGTCGATGGGCCAGTTTCTGAATGTAACGAGACCGAGTTGTTCCTCATTTGCGAAAACTTTTTTATCCTTTCTGATAAATTGAGGAGGCGTAGGCCCATGTTTTTCCGGGTCATACTGATTAGGACCAACGGGAATGTAAATTGTATCTATACGAATCACATTACCAACAGTATCACGGATTTCGTTGAAGATTGTATCTTTAATTACAACAACTGCTGGGGATTCCAAAAAATCGAAACCGAGATAGCCAAATCCGTGCCCGGCTTCACCTCTATCGGTATTAGTCCACTGGACAGCTAAGTTAAGTGATTCATCGCAATCGTAGTACTTAGTTCTGTCGTTACCTGCACCTAAAGTTGTTGCGGGAGCACGAGCTATATCAACGTCCATAACGGGAGCAAGCCAGCAATCCCAAAGTGTGTCTTTTGAATAATTGGTTACTTCGTACTTTAAGAAAATAAAGTCTTTGTAATCGCCAAAGCCCCAAGAATATATCATTTGGTCAATCTGAAGGCGTAATGGATACCCACGTTCGCGACGAGAAGCAACACCGCCTTCGTATCTATTGAGGTCTGTATCTTTGTAAGTTGCAAAAATATCTTCACTTGAGATAAATGCAGGTCCGCGGCTGTGAATTATTGTATTTCTCAATTCAGTTTGCGGAATAAAATAACCAAAATAGCGATTAGATTTTAATGTATCAGCTTCATCAGTTGATGCATCCCAAATGGGCCAATTAAATTCATGGTCGGGGTTAATTGGCTCACCGGTGCTCGGTATGAAATCGGTTGAGAAATAAGTACGATAACGGTTTATATTTGTTGGGTCAACGTTATCAATGTTCGGAAATTCTGTACTATTCGGTCCGCCGTAGTTAATTCGCCCCGGAACGTACCATCCTCGACCTGAGTTTGGGTTATAAGTAATCGAAACATATTTTGTCCTTATAGAATCCGTTGGATTTTTATATTTCTGCGCACCAATCCAAAGACCACCCGCAAATATATATTGATTTAAAGAGCCGCGGGGCCAATAGCCACCACCAAGGCTACGAGCAACGTCGAATCCGAATATACCGTAGTTGGTAGTAAAGAATTCAAGGTTACTGATTGTGTTCTTCTGCAAATCGTAAACATTTGTATATTTACGATTCTGAAGAACTTCCATATCATTTTCTTTTCCGGTGCCGTCAGTGCTTGATTTTATGGTCGCCGCTAAACCGAAGTTCGAACTCGCAAAAATCAGGACAAGCAAGGATAAGAAAAATTTCCTCGTTTTTGAATTTATCATCATTACCTCTGATTGAATATTAATAATTTTCATTGTTATTTTAATTAGAACCTAAATCTTATGCCCATATAAATTGTACGCGGTATCTGGAAATTACCTCTGAATGCAATAACGGTAGCTACATATCTAAAGTAGCTTTCGTAAGTTTCGGCTTGAGTAACAATACCATTGCCGTCAAAATCCGCAACAGCATTGTACCTTCTGTTACCATAAAAGTCGTATTGAACTGATGCATAACTGTCTGGGTTAGCAATATCGGCATCTTTATAATAAGCGACATTTGCGAAGTCGCCTACTTGGCGGTCGAAAGTTCTACCGTCATCAATCGGGTCACCGGTTGCTGAGTAAACACCGAGAGCTTGTGAAAGATTCAACAAGTTATAAATATCGGCAAAGAATTCGATTTCAGAGTTACCGGCTCCATCGCCAAAAATATCGCTCATTTTGAAGGATTTAGAAATGCGAGCATCCATTAACCAACGTGAGGGTTGTCTTTCGGAGTTTCTTTCAGCTATTGCATTGCCTGCTCTATCAGTTCGTGTATAAGGGGTTCCGGTACGCCATATGCTTGTTAATGTCAAACGTGTGTTTTCAAGTAATTTTATGCCACCGATTGAAGGACCTTGGTCATTCAACCAAAAGAAATTGACATTCGATTTAATATTGTGTCTAATGTCTTGAGGCATAGGATATTCAGACATCGGGAAAGCAATTTGGTCTGTATATGGGTCAAGTACAGTACCGTAATTTGATTCAGGGTTTGGTGACGTTCCCGTCACCCAAGCTAATGCATAATTTATGTCAAAAGAGAAATTATTTCTTGCTCTTCTCTCTAATCCGAATTCTAAGCCGCGAGAGGTTCCATAGTCAGAAACTGTATACTGGAAATACGGGTCGGGAACAGCATTGACACGCATCACCCCAAGTTTATTGTAGATATCTTTGTAATAAACAGTTGTTGTTAAAGCAAAATCATCGGAAAGCTGTTGACTATACGCAACTTCGTATTGATTTGTTCTTTGTGCTTCCATATTAGGGTCGCCGATAATTGAAGCACCACGTAAAACGTCAACAGCAAAGTTGTCGTACATATATTGAAGATTAGGCATTTGGAAATACATTCCGTATGATAATCTTAAATAGGACATGTCGGTTATCGGATAGGCAATATTCACGCGTGGACTTAATTGTACTTTAGCAGAAGCTCTCGTAAATCCGGTATCGGATTTTATTGAAATCCAACTTGAAGATGGAATACGTGCATCTGAATTGGGATTAAAATAATCTAAACGTAAACCTGCACTGATTTTAATTCCTTTATATGACATTTGATCTTCGATGAAGATGCCAAATTTTGTTGGTTTGACAGGCCTATTAGTTTTTTGTTTTACTTTCTCGTCATCAGCATAAAGGTTTCCGCCCCATCTGCCGTCTGTATAAACATCAAAAAACGGATTACCGTCGTAAGGAAAACTATTGGTATGTCGATGCAATTCATAAAGATACATCTCAAAACCTGTTTTCAAATTATGGTCGAATTGACCTGTTTTAAAAACATTAGTATAACTACCACTGAATGTCCACCAGTTACCATCGCGGAAACTAAATGCTCCGCCCCCCGAAGTAAGAAATAAATGAGTTAATCCATATGGATTATTAATTCCAGATGCGTTAGCTTGTCCTTCGTAATATCCTGATAACGGATTTCTTTGGGGTAAGTCAGCTCTGAGAAATCCATCGCGAGTAAATCCCAACGCTGATAAAAATGTGTAATGGTCAACTATTTTATCTTGACCCGGTACAAGCCTATTATTCTCGATTTTATAATCATCAGTAGGTTGCCACATTTCAAATCCGGAAAAGAATCCCGGGTCTTTCCAACCTATACGCCTTGAACTTGCATCATTGTTAGATGTATTACCAATCCGTATTTCGTAAAAACTGTTTGGCGTTACTGTATGATTTATTAATATATTGAACCCATTAACAAATTGGTCTAAAACGTTTTGACGTGAGATTCTTTCAGGAATACCGTTTGTTACGGGTGAACCATCAGCATTTTTGCGTAAAACGAATGTGCCATCCGCGGTTTTGTCATAAACATGACCTTCTTCATTGGCGTACATCCAAGCCCAACTTGAAAATTCAAAACTTGAAACACCATAATTACCGCTTATTTGTAATGTGATGTCGTTTGCCAAAGTAAAACGTATATTAGCATGTACATTTCGAACCCATGATTGATTATCGGGACGTTGACCTATATTGTTGCCCCACGGGTCCATAATTTTATAAGTATTGTTCCTATGATTTTCGTGAAAGTATTTTCCAGTTATATAAAATGTAGCATTTTTTAAAACATCGAAGTCATTCAATAAAGGTATTGGACCGCCGACACCGAAATCAAATGTATGCTCAAGACTACCTTGCCATTTAGCTCCTTCACCTGCCTCGACTGCTTTGAGCCGTGTACCTTCGCGTATTACTTGTAAACCTGTCGGTTGACTACCGAATAGAGCCGGCACATCAGTCCGCCATACAATATGCCCATCATATCTGTCACTTTTACCTCTCCGAACAACCGAATTCACGACTCCCGATGAAATATCACCGTATTCAGCCGAGAAGCCACCTGTAATGACCTGAACTTCCTCAGTAGCATAATTTGATACCATCGGATAATATTCGGAGCCGGAAACACCGAAACCACCTGTAAATTGATTACCTACATCTATGCCGTCAACCCTAATTTGTGTCTCGGAAGTTCTGCCACCCCTTATTATGAAACCACCTCCACTTTGCAATACACCTTGACTCATAGCAATAACACCTGATAAGCCTTCACGTGCAACATTTTGAATGTCATCGCCCGACATAATTTTCTTAGTACCTTGGTCATCGGCTCTGACCATTCTTTGTGCAGTAACAGTAAGTGTTTCAGTCGTCACACCGCCTTTTTCCTCTCGTAGTACTACATCAACCGTGGTAGTTTTATCTGCGGAAATCCTCACGACCTTTCTAACAGTAGTCTTACCGACAAAGGTAAAACGAACCGTATATTCAGCCGCATCAATATTGACGATAACAAAGCTACCGTCATTCTCACGCACTACTGTACCTTTGGCAGTTCCTTCCAAAAATACGGTAGCGCCTCGTAATCCATTACCCTCTTCGTCAACTACTTTACCCCTCAAGATGCCATAAATACTGGCATATGAAGCCGCAGGCAAAATCAGCAGACCTAAGAAAATAAGTAAAAATACTTTACGCATAATACATCTCCTTAATTTAATAGGTAGAAATTTTTATTTTTTTAATCTGTATGTTAACATTTGTCATTTTTCGTCGTATTATTGTATAGTAGAGCTACTGCAAGGTTTTTTATTCAATTGGCATGATTTTTGGGTCTTTCAACTTGTAGCAACTTAACCTATACATTTCCTATTAATTATTTCTAAATTGTAAATTAACACAATACCTAAATTATTAAAAAATTACGTTTTTTCAAAGAATAATCGTATTCTGTTTAAAACTTTAATCTAATTCCATAGACAAAAGAGGTGCTTGACCTAATTGCACGACCATAAGTGGAATTTGGTAATTCATTGACAAACAATCTGCCCTCGGCACCAAGAGTTAGAGATAAATACTGGAATAAGTCATATTGAGCATAGAATCTACTGAATCCGAGCGGGCCTTCATTTGAGCCGCCTAATCCCAATCTTCCGTTCAACATAAAATCATTGGACTTAATGATTGCATAATCAATGACTGCGGTCACCCAATAAAACTGTCTTTGTGTTTCAATATATACCGGTAATACTAAAAATTCATCGTCATAACCAGTAGGTAATTGAACACTCGGTCCCTTTGATTGGTTAGTGTTGTTATGAAGTATTATGTTTTGTTTTCTGTCGTAATTAAACTCTGTTATTCCAAACTCAATTCCGACGCTTATTCTGTCAGTTGCCGTGTACGAAATGCTTTGAGATATATTTAGCACAGAAGTATTATTGCTTGTGCTAAAGCCGTTACGAGCGAAATCATAGGCCATAAATGTGTGCAATTGCACTTCGGTTAAGTCTGCAAATGGCTCAGCCAAATAATTCATTGGCAAATTAGATGCAATATTAAAGCTTGCAGTTTGTCCGCTTAAATTATGATTAGGTGATAGTTGAGATTGCAGATTGACGTCCGGAACAAATTCTCGATTTGTTTTTACTGGCAACTGGTCCGATGCATAATCTGGTTGCGATTCAATAGTTTCACTTGAACGGACTAATACCGATTCAGTTTCAACCTGCGCAGTGGTGAATATTTCGCTCTCGTTTATCGCAATGTAATCGTTAGCTATAGTTGGCGATGCAGATGCACTGCCTACTTTTCGAAAAGATTTACCTGAAAATGTTTGAGTTTCGGTGTTTTCCGTGATTATAATTGGAGGACCTTCGCTTGTAAATGCAATGTCGCGTGGATATTTTTGCTCAGTAATGTTGAATAAAACGGAGAACAACAAACCAATTAATATAACAGCCACCGCAGAATATCTATACCATGCGAAAGCAGGTTTGGGCGTATCAATAACTGGCGGATTGTCGGCAAGAATGCGCATTAAAACTGCTGCTTCGGTATCACGTAAAAGTTTTTCGGGAACTTTAATAGATTCAGCATCTTCTTTTAAAGCGGCTGAAAGCATTTTCAGTTGAATTTTTTCTTCAGTTTTGCGAAGGAGTTTTTCGGGAGTTTTGATTGAAGCGGCATCTTGCTTAATTCTATGGTGTAAATCAACCGAAGCATCAAATTTAGCTTTAGAATAGGAATTATCTCTAATACCGTCACGCAATTTGACATCTTCTTGGGGTGTTAAGTCGCCGTCTATATATTTCGATATTAAAACCTCAAGACTCATTTATTTCCTTAATTAATGGTTGAAGTAGTTTCCTTAATAAAATTCGGGCACGATATACTCTGATTTTTGCAAGCGACAGCTCTATTTGCAGTATTTCAGCAATTTCCTGATAGGAGCAGTCTTCGTATTCACGAAGCAGTAATGCTTCCCTAAGTGGGATTGGTAAACTTTGTATAGCTTTTTCGATGTAGTCTTTCAGCATAATGTCGGGAACATTTTCCTTCGAGACGGGGTGGAATGTTTCATCAAAATTATCGTGTTCTTTTTTAGATCTGAGATAGTTGTAGCATGTGTTACGGGCAATCGCAAATAGCCATGCCTGAAAATTGGTACCGTTGAATGTGGAGGCTCTTTCGTAAATTCTAATGAAGGTTTCTTGGAAAGCATCTTCGGCGAGCGGCTTTTCTCCCAGCATGCGCAGACAGTAGCGATATACTTTTTGGCTGTAAGCATGATAAAGCAGGTGAAAAGCTTCCGCACTGTTCTTTGTAAGATTGTGAGCGGCTTCATTGATTTCCTTTTCGCTTGCAATATTTTTTTTCTTAAACAACATTTACATTTTACTGCCTATTCTTAATGTCTGAAACACAGCAATTGTCAAAAAAGTTACAGTTTTTCTGAAATTTCTTTAACAATCTTGTAATTTATTTTCTAATAAACATTATAACTGTTGGTTCCAAATAGATTTATTTCAAATTTACGACTTTTCATGGTCTCAAAAAAATTTTCAACAAATAAAAATGCCCGCTCCATGAATGTGCGGGCAGTGAGAATGCAATGATAACAGAAGTTATTTGTACATAGAAAGTATTTTTGAGAATTGCTCTGAAACGTATTCCCAATTTACTACATTTAAAAATCCCTTTATGTAGTCACCCCGACGGTTTTGGTATTTCAAGTAATAAGCGTGTTCCCAAACATCTACAGGTAATAGAGGTACTGTAATCCATTGTGTGAGATTACCTTGACGCTCGGCTTGCATAACAATAAGCTTATCTGTAACGGGTTCATAAAAAAGGATGCCCCATCCTGAACCTTCGACTGCACTTGAAGCCGCTGAGTAGAGCTTCACAAAACCGTCAAAAGAACCAAAAGACTTGTTGATATAATTTTCAAGTTCTTTGCTGCGATTGCCTTGTTTGGCTCCCATAACATTCCAGAAAATCGTATGGAGAAAGTGCCCGCCCCCATGAAAAGCCAACTCACGTTCCCAATGCTTGATTGTTGAAAAATCTCCTGTTTCAATTGATTCCTTAATTTTAAATGTAGCGGTGTTAAGTCCGTTGACATAAGATGCATGGTGAATGCCGTGGTGTAATCTCATAGTTTGCTCATCTATATGCGGTTCGAGTGCATTATATCCATAAGGCAAATCTGGTAAAATGTATTTTCCCGTTGAATCAGCAGTCTTGTCTAAGCCGCTGATACTAATTTTTGATTGAGCCATAGCGGCAAAAGGGAACATCATCGAAGTACCTAGTATTGCAGTAGTACCGAGAAACTCTCTTTTATCCATAATAAATACATCCTTTATGAAGTTAATACAATTAGAAAAGAGACGTTTTAAGTATAGTTATGTTTGAAATTAGTGGGGTCTAATTAGTTGCTCTTCTTAGGAATTCCAAGAACTCGTTTTCATCTCTTGTGAAGCCCTTTGAGCCAAGCAATTGCTCATTTGGAGATAAGATAACATAGAGTGGAAGTTCAATCGAGCCGAATCTCTCGCGTTGCATCTCCCGATTAGCCATATCGTTTGGATTACGGCTATCAGTATATAATTTCACTTTTATCATGTTTGACATTAGTGCCGATATCGGACCTCGCGGAAACATATTGGTTTCCATCCATCTGCAATTAGTGCATTGCCATCCCGTGAAGTCAATAAATAATGGCTTTTTCTCTTCTTTGGCTTTGGCAAGAGCAGTTTCGTAATCTTTGAACCAGTATTCCTCAATATTTGATGGAGTAGTCCCTACGAAAGAAATTGCGGTTGTATTGACACCGTATTCTTTAGGAGGCAAGAAGGCATCAAGCTCTCCTAAGGGTTTCCCTAGCATTCCTGTCGCTAACCAAATTGTAATCGTTCCAAAGAATAATGCAAACATAATCCTAAGCGAGCCTACACTTTCGACAGGTGAATCATGAGGTAATCTGAACCAGCCGAGAATATAAGTTACAATCAATACACAGCAAATTATCCAAATTGATAAAAACACATCCTTTGGTATCAATTCAAATGACCAATATAGGTCTGCATTTGAGAAAAATTTAACAGCGGCAGCAATTTCAATGAAACCCATGACAACTTTTACGTTATTCATCCATCCGCCTGATTTAGGCAATTTTGTCATAAATGACGGAAATAACGCCAATAAAAAGAAAGGTGCGGCAAAAATCGCTGAAAATCCGAGCATTCCCAAAATCGGATAGAACCATTCACCGCTGCTGACAGAAATTAATGATGAGCCGACAAATGGCACTGTACACGTGAATGAAGTCAATGAGAAAACAAGCCCCATCATCAATACGCTGCCTATGCCATCGCCGGTTGACTTTGCATTGAGTAAATTCAGTAAAGCTGACGGTATTTGGATCTCGAAGGCGCCGAAGAGGTTAAGTGCAAAAATCACAAATATTGCGGCTATTGCTAAGTTTATCCATCCGTTTGTAGCAAGTTTACTTATACCTGTGGGACCAAAAGCAATCGAAACGATGAAACCGATAGCGGTAAAAGTTAAAATGATGCCTAAAGAATAGATTAGTGAGTCCCGAAGTCCACGACCTTTGGTTTTTTCAGCTCTTTTTGTAAAAAATGACACCGTAATTGGGATCATTGGAAAAACGCAAGGTGTAAGTAGTGATATCGCTCCCATAAGCATTGAGAACCAAATGTAAGAAAAAATACCCTCGCTTTTCTTTTGGTCAATTAATTCGGAAGATTCGGTTTTAACGGGTTCGACTTTCGAATCAATTCTTTCAAAGTCTCTGACCACGTTATCGTCGTATGCATAATAGGGATACTGATTCTCATCATATCTGGCATGAACAATGAGGAAATTTTGTAGGTCTAGCTTATCATAATTGAAGGTCTCATCACTAAACTTACCAATGTAGTCCTCGCCGGGCAAGCATCTTATTGTATCACACAATTGAACAAAAAAGACTGCTTTAGCCGAAACATCTGCAAAAACAACATCTTTTTTGATTTTTACAGGTACAATAAACTCGAATTCATCTTTATAAATTTCAATATCAAACTCAAAGCCTTCATCATACTTGATTTTCGGCTTTTGAACATATATTTTCTCGGGTAATTCAAAAATGTCATACGGTTGAATAGTTAGTTCAGAGGGCATTGGACCTATTCCTTCATCACCTATTATTTCAATCATGCTGTAAGTGTACCAATAATCATCCATTTTGACAACTACTTTGATCATAACTTCATCCCCTGCTTTTGCTTGCATTTCACTCGGATAAGCAGTGATCTTGATGTGGTCGGCTCCGACTATGGCAAATAAAGAATTGGAAATAGCTAAACTGACAAAAAGGAATGTGATAATAAATAAGTTCCTAAACATTGATTTTTTCCATTTAATTTTACTTTACAACTTATGACGAAATTAACATATTTACATTACTCATAGTGTTCATTTTACTCTAAGTCTTTAAAATAAGAAATTATTCTCTTGTCCTCGAAATAGGCTTTAGGTCCGGACTTTTTGCGGATGCGTTCGTTCAATTTTTCTGAGAATACCTGAGAGGCATCATAACCATAAGTTCTGAGCAAGTAATTTATTGCGATGACTTCAGCTATTACGGTAATGTTCTTACCCGGAAAAATCGGCAATTTGACCTTTGAAATTTCTACCCCCATTATATTCATAGACTTCTCGTCCAAACCGGTGCGTGTATAAGTTTGCTCGTCATCCCAATCTTCAAGTTCGACGACGATTTCGAGTCTTTTTTGGAATCTAATAGAACGAATGCCAAACATTTGCCTGATGTCAATAATTCCAAGTCCGCGAATTTCCATGAAATGCTGTACGAGCGAAGTCCCCGTGCCCATTAAGAGAGATTCCTTTTTCTTGGTAAGCATTACAACATCATCGGCAACAAGTCTGTGGCCTCGCTCAATCAAGTCCAATGCAATTTCGCTCTTACCAATGCCGCTTCTCCCAATAAACAGGCATCCAACTCCGTAAATATCTACAAAGGAGCCATGAACAACAAGTTGCGGCGAAAATTGGTCATCAAGAAAATCGGAAAGCATGGAGAAAGCTTTGGTGGTATCAAAATCGGTCATAAAAACTGCTATGCCGGCAGTTATAAAAGTCTTCAGCAAATCTTGGTCAAGCAGATTGGAATTTGTGAGTATGACACATGGTATAGCAAATTCGCATATTTTTTTGATTGCTTTTTGACGTCCTTGACGGGATAGACTTTTTAAATACAATGTTTCTGTATTTCCGAAAATTTGTACTCGTTGAAAAGTAAACAAGTCAACGTACCCTGCTAAAGCTAGCTGGGGACGGTGAAGATTCTTATCAGTTATATAATTATCTAAACCAACATCTCCCGTCAACTTTTGCAACTTGACTGGAGCATTCAGAAGCATGGAAACAGGTATTCGTTCCTGAACCAATGGTTTCATATCTTCGATTTGTGCCATAAATTTCCTTTAAAATACAAAGGGGACAAATAACATGTCCCCTATAAATACAAAAATACATAAAACCAATTATACTTGTATGCCTTTATTACGAACGCTAGTTTGTTTGGTCTTCCATTTTTTTATTTGACGTACAATTTTATCTGCCGCACTGTTTAAACTCTTGCGGAAGTCATCCGAGCTTTCCTTACCAACAAGTGTGGCACCCTGCAGGTGTGTTGTAATTATTACTGTTTTATCATTCTCATTTATAAATTCGACGTTGGTGCTGATTATACCGTCATGGTATTTGCCGAAAGATTCAGCATGAATCATGGCATCATCGTGTAATTTCGGATGATTGCCTCTGGTATGTCTGAAAGTTATTTGGGTTTTCATAAAGCCACCTCTGAGATTAATTAATAAATTGGTGAACTATCGTCAAAAAATTTGGCGATACTATATATTTTACGACTTAATTTAAAAATTGTTTTGATATAAGACTCTCTCTGTTGAAATTAAAAGATACAGCCATAGTGAATTGTAAATAACCGGGAACAAAATTCACGCTTGATGTTAAAGCAGGTTTTTCTGTAATGAATTGTTGTCTGACTCTTGAGTAGAAATCGGCACCAACAAAGGTGTGAGTGTATGATGCTTCGATAATCAAGCTGCCGAGAAAGTAATCTTCATAATCTTTGTCGAAACCTAGTTCAACGCCTGCATAGATTCTGCCTAAAGGTCCAATATCCGTATTATCGTAATGAATACCACCGCGACGAGTATCTTGCTCTATTGATGAGGATAGACCTTCTTCCCAAATAGTGTTTACAACAACTATTCCTACACCTAATCCTATGTAAGTCCGAAATTGCGAAGAATACGGAATGTAATCCGCTGTTAGAATAATCGGTAGATTTGTAATATTGTAAGAGTGGTGCATTTGTCTATAGCCCTTTAAGCCGGGTTCGTCAACGTATTGTTCGAAACTTGTGTTGAAATTGATGATTTGGTAATTTACCTGTAGCCCAAATCTATAACTTGGTATAAGCAGTAATTTTGTACCGGCAGCCAGCGTCGGTATAAGTGGCAGATTTCTTTTTGTTGAACCGAATTCGGTTTTGAGTGTATTAAAAAAGTCATCTGACCCGCTTGCAAAGCCACCGGCAACTCCTAAGTAAACTATAGATTTCAAATCGTATCTTTTCGTCGTATCAGCTAATCTATCGAACCCGAACAATGAGGAATTCAATATAACACCCAACAAAAATAAATATATTAATACACGCTTAATCATGTAAAGAGAAAATACAAATTTTTTGTGTTATAAACAAATTATTTTCTTAGTTTTTGAACCAAAGTAAAATGTTTGTTACTTCTGCCTTCAAATTGTAGCGAGAAACAATCATATCAACAAAACCGTGCTCAAGCAAAAATTCTGATTTTTGAAATCCCGCGGGTAGTTTTTTACGAATGGTTTGCTCAATGACGCGAGGACCGGCAAAACCGATAAGCGCTCCCGGTTCGGCAATGTTGATATCTCCGACCATTGCATATGATGCCGTTACTCCGCCCGTAGTTGGGTCTGTAAGAATTGAAATATATGGTATTACGTTGTCTGCAAGCTCGGCGAGTATAGCCGAAGTTTTGGCCATTTGCATAAGGGAGAATGGCGCTTCTTGCATACGTGCCCCTCCAGATGCCGAAATGATGATAAGTGGTATGTTTTTCTTAAGAGATAATTTTGCGGAACGATAAATTTTTTCGCCTACGACAGATCCCATACTACCGCCAATAAAGCTAAAGTTCATACAAGCAAATGATACTTCATTTCCGTTGATTTTTCCGATACCGGTGGTTATGGCATCATTCAGCCCGGATTTTTTTATACTCTCAGAGATTCTGTCGGGATATGGTTTGGTATCAACGAATTCAAGTGGGTCAGCAGAAATCAAATCCGAATTGGTTTCAGTAAATGTATCGTCATCGAAAAGAATTTGTATATATTCCTTACTTCCTATACGAAAATGGTGGTTGCACTTTTTACAAGTATAAAATTGCTCTTCGAGTTCAGTCTTGTATATAATTTCGCTGCATGAGGGACATTTTGTCCATAGTCCGTCAGGCATTTCTCTCGGTTGAACTTCATCAATGTTAGATTTTGAGCGCTGAAACCAAGCCATAATTATTCCTCCTTAATAAAATTTGAATCATCTAACAAATCAACGCAATCATTGTCAAATATGTTGTAAATGACGTTGTACTTTAAAATATGCTCTTTATTGTAAAATGGTTGGAAAAGCAAGGTTATCGAGTCAATTCCCATATCTTTGAATCTTGCATCAGTAGAAAAGAATTCGTCTTTAGATTTATGAATCACGAAAAATTCTTTGTCGAGGAATTGCTTAATACGATTGATTACTTCAACTCTGAATTTCCGTTCTTTCATTTTTCTGTCCATTGTGACAGCTTCTTTTGCTTTGAGTAAATCAATGTTGTTTTGATTATAAATTGCAAAAACCGTCCTTTTTGGACCAATATGCATCGGAATATCTCTAACGGCTTCAAGAGATGCAATTGGCTTCACAATAACGTTATTCACCGTAGCATTTTGTAATCTGCCTGTTACTGCATTTATTTTTCCATCCTTCCAATAGACAACACTCACTATTGCACCAACGTGATTGAAGATTATTTTGTAAATCACATCAGGAAACATTATCATGGCTCACTCCGCTTTTGTGAATGTATTGCAATTTGAAATAGTCATAGATATCATCAAATATTTCTCTTGCTTCGGTTGCATCAATGTCTATGATTTTTGCACCCCCAACACCCGTACTTGATGCGTTGTCAATAAACAAAGTTGCAAGACCCAAACGTCTTTGAAAAAAAGTTTCTTGCAAATGTAACGTTTGCAACTTTTTCAAAGGTAAAATAATTATTTTTCGTAACCAAAAGCCTTCTTTGATTATTAAATAATTATTATGTATATGATATCCCCTATAAAGCCAACGTAGATAAGCTGCATAATACAGCAAAGGAATTCCCAATGCTGACCATGCAAGTTCGGGTATAGCTATAATACCTGGAGTAATTAAAATACTAATTATGATTACATAACGAATGAATGCTCGTCTGATGGATTTTCGGGAGATTGATCTGAATTTCTCGGGTAACTCAAAATTGTAAATTCGTTTGGAAAGCTCGATTAATTCATCACGCTTTGCCAAGGGAATGACAGATTGATTTGTGCCTGTTTTTGCTCCGAATCCTGCTGTTTGCAAGGTCATTGTATAAAAGTTGAATTTCTGCTTTATGGGATTAGTAAGTATAGTGATTTGCTGCAATTTTTTTAGCGGAATAGTAACTTTGACTTTATTAAGCAATCCATAGGCTGTGATTAGTTTACCTTCTTCGTTTACGAGTTTGAACTTGAAATATTCGTTAATTGTCCAAATTATATCGAGAACCCACGATAATAGAACCGAAAGCATCAGAAAAGACAAAATCAGCAATATCAAAGTAAATAAATCTACATCACCAAGCGAATTAGTAAGGTTGTCAATAAAATCTTCTAACACACTTTCCAATAATCCGAACTGCGAGAAAATACCCATAATCCACATGCCAACAACAAGGGCGAGAGGTCTTAGACGTACCATGCCGTAATACAACAGGTTTCGCCACGAAAGTTCGAATATAACATTATTGGTGATTTTTTCAGGTATATTCTCAGGTATGATATCAATTTCAGAATGTATATCGCTTGAAGTAATTTCATTTTCAGGTGTTTTGCTTTTTTGAAGGCGATATTTGTAATTACGAATAATCTCGGAAATATCATTTGAATCTTTTACGGAAACGTATTGAAGTGCACCTTCGGTAGCTATATCGCCCGCAGTTTCGATGTTTATTTTAACAAGCCCGAAAATACGTTGTAAGAAATTTTGATTGACATTCACATTTTGGATTCTTTCGAGTGGAATATTTCTCTGTTTTTTTGCAAAAATACCGGAGCGAATCACAAGTTCACGCGGAGTAATTTGGTAAGTAAAGAAAATGTAGTTAAAGGTGCTCGCAGGAACTATAATCAAGAGGGCAATCAGAGTTACTATCAAAAAAAATAATTGGTCGCTTTGCTTATTAATGATAACAAAATAATAAGTAATTGCCAAACCGGGCAGACTTGTCATTAAATTGTAGAAAATCGTCAACGGGTGAAGTCTTCTTGGTTCTATATAAGAATCATAGGGAGTGGTCATACTTCATCTTCAGTGGTAACATTTTTGAGTCTGTCACGCAGGTGCTCGGCGTATTCAATGGGGAGCCCGGGAATGGTTACATCCGCACCTCTCGTTCCCGCAGTATAAATTACAAGTTTGCCCAAACCAAACATTCTGTCCAAGACGCTTTGAATAACATCAATATGTTGAATTCTTAAAAACGGCGCAGTAGTCTTGACCCGTGTGAGAACTCCGCGTTCAATGTAAACATCATCTTCACGGACAATAAAACGCCAGAATGTATAGTTGAGAAACGGAAAAATGATTGAACCGGCGGCTCCAAATACAAAAAAGAGTAAAGTAGTATAGCCCTTAGGTAGTAGCCAATCATAGAAGTAGTTGGGTATAACAAAAAAGTCAATTATAGCAGTTATTATTGTCAAAAAAATTGTTCGGAAGATATTTCCGATAATCCACACTATTTTGACAGCAGGGTCTAAACTATACATATAGATTCATAGTTTTACAAATATAGTAAAACGTAAGTGAACTTATAAAATTATTAAAATAATCTTTGTTGAATCTCATTGTCTATATCGTTTTCTATTTTCATTTCCGGGGGAGATTCAACATCCTTCCTGGGTACAATTCCCGCGTGGGACGATATATTGAGTAAAATTCCTATAGCGGCTGAGTAAATTAGCACTGCCGTGCCTCCATAACTTACAAACGGCATCGGTACACCCGTGGTTGGCAATAGCCCACTATTTACGCCTGCATTAACAAGCAAATAGGTAGCAAATGTCACTAGGATTCCGACTGCAAGAAAATATCCAAACGGGTCAGGTGCTTTTTTAGCAATTAACATGCCACGCCAGAAAACAATTGCGAATATTGCTATTATCGCAAAAAGACCCAAAAAGCCATATTCTTCACCGATTATTGCAAAGATGAAATCACCGTATGATTCGGGCAAAAACAAGTGAGACTGTTTGCTTTGCCCGGCTCCAACTCCGAAGAAACCACCATTACCAATTGCTATCAGAGCTTGATTTGATTGGTAATCCACGGCATCGGCAGCACTTGAATCTCCCATGCCCAAAAAAGCGGTTAATCTCTTCAGTCTGTATTCTGCAGATACTAAATAAAATCCGACGCTGACAACACCCACTACAAATAGCCCACAAAGGTGCAAAAGATTTGTGTTTCCGATAAACATCATTACAATTGCAATGAGAAATATCACAAACATGGTCGAAAAATTTGGTTGTAATCCGATTAACAGACAAATGATTCCGGACCATAATATAAACGGAACGAAGCCCCTCTCGAAATCCTTTATAATATTCTGTTTAACTGCAAGAAGTGCCGCAAAATGAACAACAAGTGCAAATTTGGCGAACTCCGATGGTTGAAAACTCAATGGACCTAAATTTAGCCATCGAGATGCTCCCTTAACTGATGTCCCTGAGACAAGTACAATTATAAGAAGTATGATGCCGAGAAAAATCATTGGTTTGGAAATTTTCTGCCAGATGTGGTAGTCTATTTTAGCAAATAAAAAGATTACTATTAGACCGAGCAGGACACGCAAAGTATGACTATAGAAGAAAAGTTCAGGGTCACCGAATCTGTATTGAGCAATAGGAGCGCTCGCACTGTAAACAAATGATATTGAAAACAGCATGAGCGCTATAATTGGTAATAATATTATCCAGTCAATATGCCCTTTCGGGGGTGGCATTACAATTCTCTAACTAAGCTTTTGAAGACTTCGCCGCGATGTTCAAAATTCATAAACATATCAAATGATTTGCATGCTGGGGTAAAGACGACCTTATCACCGGGATCTGCCGAAGCCAAAGACAATTTAACAGCTTCTTCGAGTGATTTAACTTTGGTGCATCGCTGCATCAGGCAAAAATGGTTGAAAATGTTGTCAGCTTCTTCACCTAAGGCTATAATTAGCTTTACATTTTTTCGGACAATTTCATCAAGGGTAGAATAATCATTGTTATCTCCCCTGCCTCCCGCAATCCAAACGATTGGGGATGAATAGGCTTGTAGCGCATACCAAGTCGCATTGATATTGGTAGCTTTGGAATCATTGATAAAATCAATGTTGTGAATTGTACGGACTAACTCAAGCCGGTGCTCAACACCATTAAACTTCGATAAACTGTCGCGAATGTCCTCATTGCTCAACTCAAAAGCACGAACAGCCAAGGCGGCAGCCATCGAATTATAGGTGTTATGAATACCGGGTAAACCTAAATCGGTAACCGACATAATAACCTCCTCTTTATCTGCATATTTATAAATCATTTTGCCACCGGCTGTATATATCCCCCTATCAACCGATTGCATCGAGATATAAACTGTTTCTGCATTAGTTTTATAAAACTTTTTCATTAACAGTTCATTATCCCGATTTAAAATTAATAAATTTTTTTCATTTTGATTTAAAGTAATTTTCCACTTTGATTCAACATAGGCATCTAAAGTTCCGTGGTAATCCAAATGGTCGGGTGTAATGTTCAGAATAATAGCAACATTAGGGCGAAAAAGTTTTATTCGGGACAATTGATAGCTGCTAGCTTCAACTACTAAAATCTTTTCGCTATCATAATTTCTGACAACTTCGGAAAGTGGAACGCCAATGTTTCCGCAAGCTAAGGCTTTTCTACCAGAATGATTAAACATAAACTCAATGAGAGCAGTAGTAGTTGTTTTGCCATTAGTTCCCGTAATTGCAATTATGGGATTTGAACAAAATTGATACGCAAACTCCAATTCGCTGATGATTTCAATATTACGTGATTCAGCTTGTTTAATTAACTCTGCGTTGGGCGGTACACCGGGTGAAGCAACAATTAAATCGACATTGTTAAGAATATTTTCAGAACTTCCGCCCAATATAACTTCTATACCCGATGATTCAAGCTCGGATACCGTAGTATTAAACTCATCAGCCGCCTTTGAATCGCCTATAGCGACTTTATAATTTTTAGTTACAGCGAGTTTGGCGGCGGCAACTCCACTTTTACCGGCTCCAATTACTAATAAATTTTGCATTATTCGTATTTTTGATGGTTGAACTTATACAAAAGTAAGTAGATTTAAATTAAAGATAATCGTTATTAGTTTTTTTAAAGTCATTTTAGAGTTATGGTAATACCGATATATAATTGTTTCCATGATGTTTTAAGAGAAAAATCATTCAGAGTTGAAGATTTTAATCAAGAGCTTAGTGATTTGGTCACTAATATGTTCGACACTCTTTACAATATATCAAATGGTGTTGGTTTGGCCGGAAATCAAGTTGGAAGCAGCAAAGCATTGTTCATAGTTGATTTGAACGTTGGAGGCGAAAGTAAAAATCTCAATCCAATAACTGTAATTAACCCCGAGATATTATATTATTCGGACGAAGAGGAAGATGAAAATGAAGGATGTCTCAGCATTCCCGATTTTTATGAAAAAATCACAAGAGCTAAATCAATCCAAATCAGATATTATGACCTTGACATGAAGGAGATAAACACCGAAATAAGCGGTTTCTTAGCAAGAGTCATGCAACATGAATTTGACCACTTGCAAGGGAAGCTTATTTTCGATCATATATCACCATTGAGGCGTGCTTTAGCTAGAAGTAAATTGAATAGGATAAAAAGAGGTGACATTGTTCCGAACTACCCGATGATTATGCCAGACGGTACGCTTTATGAGCCGGAAGGTGAACAATCCTAATATTATCGATTTCTATCGTCAATAGTTTTGATACTGATGTAAAATTCCGATTGGTTTACTCCGATGCACCCTAAAAAAATACTTGAAATAATCGCCGAAGGGGAATCCTCAACATTAGAATTCAAGAGAAAATCTACAACTCCACTCAAGTTAGCTAAAGAAATTTCTGCTCTTGCCAATACACGAGGCGGTACATTGCTCATAGGCGTTGATGATGACGGAACAATTTACGGCATAGAAAGTGAGAAAACCGAAATTGAAGCTGTAGAGGTAGCTTGCGGATTTCACATTGACCCTCCTATACATCCGACTATGGAAGTGGTTAATGTAAACGGTAAAGAAATACTTTTTGTGAAAATTGATGAAGGACAACGCAAACCTCACAAATTATTAATTGAAAATCCGGAAACAAACCAAACTTACCATCGCGCGTATATTAGGATTGGCGAGAAATCAGTAGAAGCAAGTCGTGAGATGTATCGCCTCATGAAAAGCACCACATTGGGAAAGCCTTTAAAAATCAGTATCGGAGAAAATGAAAAGAAACTATTTGCATATTTGGAGAAAAAGGAAACAGCTACCGTGAAAGATTTTTCAAGATTAGTAAACATTTCCGAAAGACGTGCCGAAAGGATAATAATTAAATTAGTACAAGCGGGCGTACTTCAGATACATAATGATTCAACGAGAGACTATTTCACCCTCGTGTAGTACTATTTAGCTATCATAAATGACTTAACTTCAACAAATGGACCTGCTTCCAGTCTGATGAAATAAAGCCCTGAATTGAAGTTCTTGGCATCGATTATAATTTCATAGTTGCCCTGTTTGAGTTTACCGTCAACCAATGGCAACACTAAATTGCCGTCAACATCATATATCGCTAACTTCACATCAGTTTCGAATGCAATACCGTAGTTAATTTTAAATTCCGTTAAAGCCGGATTGGGAGTTGGCTCGCTCAAGAAAAATCTGATTGCCGATGATGTGATGATTATTCGGTTTTCATTAAAACAAACTTCATTTGTTTCTACAATTGATAGATTCGTTACAGATTGGTAGCAGTCATAATCAAGCGTAGCGAATATTGGCGACTGCCCCATATCATTAAGTAAGGCAAGAAATTGAATACTGAACGCCTGAAATACATTTTGATTTGTTATTCGACCGTAGCCAGTTATTTCAAATTGACCAGAACCCAAATATTCAGCTTTGTCCCAAACCCAATACTCGGGTTGGTTCTGATTTGTATTCAATTTCGAGACAAATGAGTTGTTAATATATCTCAATACAGTATTATCAAAGCTAATTCTAATGGTCAATTTCCTTAATTCATCGTTTGTAATAGCCGGTAGCTTAATAAATACGGGATACGTAAATATCTGCCCGGGATCAAAAGTATATCTTGCTTTTTCGGCTGAAATTGAAAGTTCGCCCGCAGAACCGGTTAAGTTGACTGCAAGATCAATATTTGCCGAGTTTGGTATTTCCAATTTTGCATTGTATGCGCCGATTTTTTCCGGTTTGAAATATACTTTAAACGTAAACTTCTCACCGCCTTTGATTAATACATCATCAGTTTGATTTATCGAAAATCCGTCGGTTCCCGTAATCTTGTGTTGTGAGAAATATATATAAATATCAGTTGCTTTACTTGTATTTGTGATGGTTATGTTATTTTCATGAGCACTGCATATTAATTTATTTCCAAAAGCAATACTATCGTCAAAATCAATATTAATCCCATCGCATTCAGCATTAACTCTCGTTTCTTTCCATTCGGAGTTGAAAGATGCATCATAATTATCTGCAAGTATAATTATGGTATTGAGATGATTGCTACCTTGTTGCGGACTGAATATAACGGGAATCTCGAGCAATTCTTCGGTATCTAGGGTCAAATCCTTTGGATTTGACCCCGATTGCCAAACAAATTCGATATTCTGATTTTCAAAATTAATTTCTTTGATTTTCAATTCCGATGACAAACTCGGGTTTTCCAGAACCAGGTTGGCAATTGTTGACTGACCCACTACAACTGTTTCGCCGCACTGCCAAGTGGCAATAAGTTTTGGAAGATAACCCGAACCTTTGATGGTGCCTATTAAATCTACAGTTTTAGACCTCACAGTAACATGTACTTCCGCATCATAATCAATTTCTTGCATTGGATTAAACCTCACGGGAATCCTAACTTCATCATTAGATTGAATCGGGAAAGGCACCGAGGGCAAGTCAAGAGCAAATACACCACTTTTGTCATCAAGTGTAATTTCGTCAATGTATTCAATTCCATTGCTGTTATTCTTAATGAAAATTTCACCATTGTAAATGCCATTAATTCTACGTCGTTCAAAGTCATAAGATGTCACTCTAACATCAGCAGAAATACCGAATCCAAGGAGTTTTGTTTCTGCATTTTTGCATGGTGAATCAACGAAAAAGTTAATAATTGCGGCTCTTTCGTTCATCTGGCTTGGTGTAAATGAAACAATTAAGTCAATACATACTCCTGGGTCAACAGGTACGCGATTATTTACTCGGACGACATAATCGGGATAAGTTAAAGTAAAATCGAGTAAATTGAGACCACGAATCTTGGGGTCAATAAATACTCTGTAATTTGAATGATTTTTAAAGGCACAGAAAATAGTATCAGTCACCGTTTTGTTTAAATTTACTTCACCAAAATCATACGAGTCCAGCACAATTCCACCACAGCTGCCATTTCCGTTCAATTCAATAGTAATATCATCCATACAATTGCCCGTAATCACCAACCACGATGTCAAGGCCGTCGAATACTGGCTCAAGGAGCGCTTCAAGAA
>CAZWXI010000024.1:0-31328 GCA_964637845.1 uncultured Hyphomicrobiales bacterium
CAGAACGGATAGCCGGAGCAATTTGGGCAACAACAAATTTACTAGGGTCATTTATAGCATCCCAAATAGCATCGGTGTCATTTTTTTCAAGAAATGCGGCAGTAGGGCAAACATTAATACATTGTCCGCATTTAATACAAACCGAATCATCCATCGGAGCCATAAATGCCGGCGCCACAACTGTGTTGACGCCACGATACATTTGGCTTAAGTTATGAACTCCTTGGATTTCTGAGCAGACTCGCACGCATCGTTTGCAAAGTATGCACTTTTCAGCATCTCTTAAAACTGCAACATTCGAATCATCAAATCCAAATTCCTTCCGCCATCCTTCGAAAAGCCTTTCTCTTACACCAAGTTTAAAAGATAAATTCTGAAGTTCGCAGTTGCCGTCTCGGTCGCATGTCAAACAATTCTTAGGATGATTATCTAAAAGTAATTCTATCAAGTCTCTACGTGTTTCACGCAATCCGGGGCTATTTGTTGTTACAATCATTCCCTCTTGCAATTTTGTAGCACAAGCTGGCAAATAATTTCCCCAACCCTCTACATCAACGACACAAATCCTGCACGCTCCCTCGGTAGAGAGGAACGGGTGATAACATAACCTCGGTACATGTGTTCCGATTGAGTCTGCGGCTTCCATGATTGTTCTGCCTTCTTCTACCGAGACTGCAATTCCGTTAATAACTGCATTTATATATTTCATTTTCTTTACTCCTTCTTATACTTTGGCTATTGCATCAAATTTACAAACATTGAAGCATTCGCCGCATTTAATACATTGTGATTGTATGATTTCATGTACTTGCTTACGTCCACCCATAATGCACAGTACTGGACATCTCCTCGCACATAGGGTACATCCTGTACATTTATCGGGAATTACTGTGTAGCTAATCAGTTTTGCACATCTTTGAGTCGGGCATCTGTGTTCTTTGATATGAATTTCGAATTCTTCTCTGAAATTCTCAAGTGCACTTAAGACAGGATTTGGTGCTGATTGTCCGAGACCACACAAGGAAGTTTTCTTAATCAACTTTCCTAAGCGATACAACTTGTCAATATCACCATTTTGGGATTTTCCTTCAGTCATTCTCTCCAAGATTTCGAGCATTCTCAAAGTTCCTTCGCGACATGGTAAGCACTTTCCACATGATTCATCCTGAGTAAACTCAAGGAAGAACTTGGCTGTTTGCACCATACAATCAGTATTGTCCAAAACTATCATACCACCCGAACCCATCATCGAACCGACTGTTTTAAGAGACTCGTAATCAATCGGAGTATCCAACATAGTTGCGGGGATGCAACCTCCTGAAGGGCCACCTGTTTGGATTGCTTTCAATTCAGCGTCTCCGGGTACTCCTCCTCCAATGTCGAAAATAACTTCACCCAAGGTCGTTCCCATCGGAACTTCAATCAAACCCGTGTTTTTAACTTTTCCAGCTAAAGCAAATACCTTTGTACCTTTGCTTCCCGTAGTACCTATTCTATTGAACCATTCAGATCCATAAATAATTATAGGCGGTATATTTGCCCATGTTTCTACATTATTTATACATGTCGGATGTCCCCACAATCCGGATAAAGATGGATATGGAGGACGTATCCTTGGTTGCCCGCGCAATCCTTCAATTGAATGGATAAGAGCTGTTTCTTCGCCACATACAAAGGCGCCCGCACCGAGTCTTATTTCAAGGTCGAAATCAAAACCTGAACCAAGAATATTTTTTCCCAGGAAACCAAACTTTCTCGATAATTTTATTGCGTTTTCAATTCGCTCTATTGCCAAAGGATACTCAGCTCTGATATATAAATATCCTTTTGACGCACCAACGGCATATGCACCAATTATCATGCCCTCAATTATTGAGAAAGGGTCGCCTTCTAAAGCACTTCTGTCCATAAAGGCACCCGGGTCGCCCTCATCAGCATTGCAAATGACATATTTTATGGGGTCATCTCTCAATATTCGCGTGTTTTTCCATTTAACACCAGTGGGGAATCCTCCGCCGCCTCTGCCGCGAAGTCCGGATTCAAGTACTTCATTGATTATCCACTCAGGGTCTTCCTTTTCAAGTACCAATGCCAATGCTTTGAATCCTTGTGCGTGTATGTAGTCAGCTATATTTTCGGGGTCAATAATACCGCAATTTCTAAGAGTTATGCGGGATTGTTTGTTGAAGAATGACACATCGCCGTAAAATCTCATGTATTCTTCAGTCAATTTTTCTGTATGTATAAGGTACTTTTGATTAATTTTCTTTTCTATTATGTGGTCTTTGATGATTTCATCCATTGCTTCGACCGTTTCATATCGGTAAATCACATTTTCCGGAAAGACTATCATGACTGCGTGCTGGTCATCATCTTCGAATTTTGATAGTCCAATATTACCTCCTTTCAAGACTCTTACTTTCTCTTGGGTAATTCCGAAATACGAGAGTCTTTCTTTAAATAAGGCGCTTAAATCAATATGGTCAATGCGTTTTTCGTAGTTTGTTTCGCAAAAAGTTATTATATGGTCGTAAAGAATAGTGGTTTTCTTATCGAGCATCAATGAAGCCACAGGCTGACCCCCGAGAACATGTTTCTGGAATATTTCGGCAACTTTATTTACTGTGACTTGTTTGTATTTAACCGGGAAATGATGCGGAACAAAAACCCCGACAATAGGCTCTTGTGCGCATCTGCCTGTGCAACCGGTTTGTTTAATAAGAATATCTTTGCGACCGGATGCATTAATCAGCTTTTGGAACTCCTGTCTTACAAAAGTTGCTCCGGCAGCATTTTCGCAAGTGGCTGAGCCGACTTGTATCACGGTAAGCCCAGTTGATTTAACATCTGTCGATGCGAAATCCAGAGTTTCCTTGATTTGACTATATCTCTCTAATATCTCCGGCATGTTATCCTCTTAACATAATATTAAGTTAATCTTTATAATTATTATTTAATGATATTACTATCACATAAAATACTATATCTGTTACAAAAATACTAGTATTTTATTATATAAACAAGTGAAATCGTACAATTTTCACGAGACATTATAGTTTTATTTCACATAAAAATGGCTTTTGTTGTGGCTAAATTATTATCGAATTATATTTTTTCATTATAATTTTATCAAAATCATTTAGTTACTATTTTTTTCTTAGTTTTGCCATATTAATAACTGGAGAAAATCATGCAAGTTGGTTTTGGTTACGATGTTCACAGATTAGCAATAGGCGAGACATTTATTTTAGGGGGCGTTACTATAGATTCCGAGTTTGGAACCATTGCCCATAGTGATGGTGATGTAGTCGCTCATGCCGTAATTGATGCCTTACTTGGTGCCGCAGGTATGGGAGATATTGGCGAGCACTTTCCTGATACTGACGCGACATACAAAAATGCCAATAGCATGGAATTGTTGAGAAGGACCATGATGTTGATTATTGATGCAGGTTTCAAAGTGGTAAACATTGACATTGCCATAAACCTTGAAAAACCAAAACTAAAAAATTATAAAGATTTGATAAGAAAAAACATTGCTTTGGCATCTCAAATTGATACAACTTCCGTGAATATTAAAGCTACAACAAATGAAAACATGGGATTCGTCGGTAGAGGCGAAGGAATTGCCGTATTTTGCGTATGTCTGATTGACAAATTTTTATAAATAAAATGAAAATTTTAGCCTTATATATTATCTTACTGATGTTGCCATTTGTTTCAACAGCAAATAACAATACTTATCCTTATTTAATCAATACACATTCTCTTCCTTCCGGAGACTTGATTACATCTCAATTCCCCGATTCAGCCTCCAAAATATATTCAATTGAATCGGATTTTTCAGGTACAAAAATTTCAGTTTGGACATTTCCGTTACCACTTGACAAAAAGAGCATTAATTTGAAAGACCATAAAGTCATTTCACGCAAATTGATTGACGACAAACTGTTTTTGTGTTGCCATAATGAGTACATATTATCACTTCTTATATTGGATCAGGATTTAGATTTCGAAATTTTCCATTTACTTGATCTGAGGAAAAGCGTTGTAAAAAGCATTGATTCAAAAATCATCAGCTTGCTGGGAGAGGAACTTGTACTGCTTATAGGTACTAAACTTTTTAAGTACAACATCAGCTTGAGTTCAATAAGAGAAATTCATCAGGTTGAAGATATAATTGATGTTTTTTTGATTCATGAAAACAGATTAGGTATTGATGCAATAATTCTTAGCCCTTCTAATCTGAATACAGTACTTTCGTACCTTAGGAATGATGACTTATTACCTATGCAAAATAATATAATAACATTCCACAATAACTTGCTCCTTAATAAAGGCGACAAACTTTTTATAATTAGTTCAGATAAGGGAGTTAATCAAACAATAATTCACTCTATTAATTTGGATAATTTTTCGGTTGAAAATACTCAATGGCTTAATACTTCGAATGAGTTGTCATACTATAACATTGAAGATGACGGAGTGCTGCATTTTGCCTATCTTGAAAGGCAATCTTCTATGCATTCACTCGTTTTGGGTATTACATCTAACGGAACAAACGTGACTGAAATTTTAAAAACTGCCGTTCCCACAGGCTTCTATAGACCTTTATCATTTCATAAATCAATGTATCACTATATAACTGTATTTTCGAATGGAATTGTTGTGTTCGACCTAAATGGTAGAATCGTATCTGCCGTTAATATAGATGTTCCGTTTAATGAAAACCAAAATTTAAATTTTTATTCAGATGAAAACCGGTTTATAATATCATCTACAAATAATGCAATTTTATTTGAGATGGAATATAATACTTATTGGATGCTAAAAAGTATTACAAATCGAAGCAAACAGTTTATTTTTCCCGTACTTTCATTAGTTTTAATGCTAATCTTTGTGCAATTATACAGGCACCAGCGAAGGATTTTCCGTGAAATGATTGATTTACCTGGTCTTGGTTTTGTTGTCTTTATTGATAAATCAGGAAACCTTAAGATGCTAAATAGGCTAGCTGAGGAATCACTGAAAATAAATAAGGCAAAAAACAAAAATAAATTTTATGAACAGTACTTTTTGCGAAGCCCTTATAATCAATTTGTTGATATTATTAAATACAGCTTTGATACGAGAAGTAATTCAGAGTCTCGCATGACAATCGAGGTGAGTAATGACTGGAGGGAGTGGCTTTGTAAAACAATTGTACTTAGAAATATAGCCGGCAGATTCAGAGGTGTTTTTTTCACGGGAGTTGACATCACCGAACAGCTACAAAAAAAGAGATTATCAAACTGGGCGCAAATCGCACACGATATGCAAACAAATCTTAGCACAATAAAGTTAAATGCCGAACAAATAGATTGTGACCAATATCCCAATATAACTAAGAAAAAGGAACGCATTCTACATCAAGTGAAATTACTTATTCTTAGAGTTCGTGATATTGTTACCGTCGGAAGAAGCGACAATCCTGATTTTGCTAAACATGACACTATGCTGATATGCGACGAAGTTTTAAGCGAATTCGACGATACCATGTTTCCGCATATAAAATTCGTCAACAATGCGAAATCTATCTCATTTTTCTGTGACAAAGCAAAATTGGTAAGAGCCATCAGAAATGCTGTCGAAAACGGCATTAAAGCTATTGGAGACAATGATGGAAATATTCAGCTATTAGCAAATAAAGCCGATAACAAGATTTTTCTTACTGTCAAAGACTCAGGCAAAGGTATGGATTCGGATACCATGCGAAAAATGAATATTCCATATTTTACTACAGCCAAGAATTCAGGAGGAAGTGGTATAGGTACGATGATTATGCAGCACGTTGCCGAACTTCACCACGGACGAATTATAATTCATTCTGAAATTGGAAAAGGCACAGAATTAACTTTTGAATTACCAATCAATCCATCAAAATTTATCGGTAAAATTGATGCTTGAATCAATTAGTGAAATTATAAAGGGGAAAAAAGTTGCTGCAGTAGATTTCGGGACTAAACGTATCGGCGTGGCTTATTGTGACGCCTTGCATATCAGCATTAATACTCTCGAAACCCTCGATTACACCCATGAGCATTTTATAGACAAATTTCTTAAACTCATGCAATCTTTGGATATTCAAATTATCGTCCTTGGTGTTCCTTACTGGAATAAATCAAATAAGCAATTTAGCAAAAAACTTAACAAATTCATTCAGGAATTGTCAGAAAAACATGACTTTTACGTCTTCAAACAAGATGAGTCATTTAGTTCCAAACGAGCTTCGCAAATTATGATTGAAATAGGCAAGAAAAGGTATACACGGCGACATAAAGGACAAACAGATAAAATCTCTGCTGCCATAATACTCCGAGATTTCCTCAATGAGCACGGGAGCGTTTCATGAGAACCATACTTTTTGTTTTAACTTTCGTATTAATTTCCACCAATTTGTGCGCTCAAGGTTTTATTGACAGAAGCACGTATTACTCCTTTGGAACTAAGTTGTATGCTGAAGCATTTTATCAGCCCGTAGCTGAAAGTGATTCTCTCGAGGTTACTCTACTTTTCAAAATAGCGCATCATGCCCTTGTATTTGTTAGAGGTAATTCTATTGAATTGGGTAATTATTTTCAAGCTGATCCGGCTTTGGAGGCTACTTTGAGAGATTCGACAGGTATAATCCGCCATCGGCTCAGATGGCGTGATACTTTGAGGTTACTTACTTACGATGACACCGAATCAAAAGATTTATACATGCAAGGATATCTCACTTTCCTTGCTCGTCCGGGCAAGTATGAAGCGGTAATATCTTTACTTGATTCGTACGAAAGAACTGCGCATAAAATTGATTTGTCAATGGAATTTAAAGATTTTTCCAGTCAACCTTTGATTTCCATCCCAATATTTGCTGAAAAAGCACCAGGCATTAGAGATTTTAACTATTATCCATTTATTCTTGGCGGTAATGTGGCATTTACTTCCGGTAATTCACAAATTTTGTTCCCTATAAGTTACAAAAATGAATTTGACATGTTCAACTTCTCAATTGAGAGCCAAACTAAAGCCAACGGACTTTTTTCAACTGAAGCTACGCTTATTAGTGGCAGAGGTGAATTGTCGCCATCTGACGGACTAATAATTCACCAAGACCCGAGAAACAAACAATATTACCTTAACATCACCAGAAAAACCATTGATTATTCAAATCTGAAATTCGGAATACTATCAATTAACTTACCTGATTTGTCAATGATTCCCGGTAAGTATTTACTCAAAATTTATAAGGATGGTAGTCGTGACACAAATAATTTTAATTTTGAGGTAATTTGGGATGATATGCCGCTTTCACTTAGGGATTTGGATTATGCTATCGAATCCGTATTTTATTTACTGACAGATGATGAATTTAAAGAAATGAAAAGGGGAAGCACAGAAGCGAGAAAGTTGAAATTCGTCAATTTCTGGAAATCTAAAGATCCAACACCAAATACACCATTCAATGAATCGCTATTACAATATTATAAACGAATAGATTACGCATTCTTTAACTTCCAGAACACCCAAACGCGTGACGGCTCAAAAACAGATAAAGGTAAAATCTATGTACTTTTCGGTCCGCCCGAAACAGTTAAAAAGGAATTGAAGAACGGAAAAAGTCACGATGTTTGGTATTATCCGAGACTCGCTAAAATATTTTATTTTGAATCCTTGCCGAGAGGAATGTTCAAATTAGTCAAAATTGATGGTTGATTACCGGGGTTCCCATCTTTCACCCTCGCATGGGATATAATCTTTACTTACGTGCTCATCAAAAATATTGCATGACTGCGAACCTTGGTTAAAGTGCCTGCATGAACCACAAAGCGTTTCTTCCGCAAAATTTTCTATTCTTTTGACATATTTTTCATACTGACGGTAAGCGGGAAAAGCTACAAATGCCCAAATAAAAAAGAACGATACCCACCAGTATTCATTTCCTCGGATTCTATCCATTAAAAAGAAAAATAAAATCAATACAATCGTACCACGAAGAATCACACCCCAAACTATCGAACCAGTTGTTACAATTGGTTCTCGCGAATGATTATCGTTATCCGAGCCCTCACGGAACATCAGAACATCAACAATTTTATCAAAAATGCTTCTCATAATTTTGCGTTTAATCAATTGACGTATAATCTATTTTATGTTTTACGCATCGGACAAGTTGAAATATATTTCAAATCATGTTGAAAACTAAAATTAATTTATCATTACATTTATAAGTTTGGAAACTTACATAAAAATATTACCCGATTTTATCGCCAATCAAATTGCCGCAGGCGAAGTTGTCCAGCGTCCTGAATCTGTTGTTAAGGAATTGATAGAAAATTCCATTGATGCCAATGCTACCAATATCGGCATTTTTATCAAAAATGCGGGGAAATCTCTCATACATATTATTGATAACGGCGACGGCATGTCCGAAACCGATTTGATGTTAAGCGTGAAAAGACATGCTACCAGCAAAATCATGTCCGTAAGCGATTTGGAAGCTATAAAAACATTTGGATTTAGGGGCGAGGCGCTTGCCTCGATATGCTCGGTTGCCAATGTAGAAATCAAAACCAAACGTACCAAAGATACCTTCGGATATAAACTGCTTTCCGAACCCAACAGTGAACCAAAAATCGAAGCAGTTCACTGCGACAAGGGCACTCAAATTTTAGTAAGAAACCTGTTTTTTAATGTCCCTGCAAGGCGTAAATTTTTAAAATCGAATTTGACAGAATTCAGACATATTTCCGATACAGTTACCAAAATTGCCTTGGCATATCCCGAAGTTCGTTTTACGTTTTACGATGACGACAATTTAATATTCGATGCACAGCAGCAAGAAATGACTGAAAGGATTAGTGTGGTTCTGGGCAAAAAGTATTCCGATGGTACCATTCCTGTTAAATTCGAAAACGATTATATCAGTTTTACGGGATTCATCGGCAAACCTTCACTTGCTGCGGAAATAAGGGCGGGAATGTATCTTTATCTTAACAAGCGTCCTATATTTTCCCCCGCTCTGAACAACGCCGTCATACGAGCTTATGAGCATTTATTGGACAAGCATCAAAAACCATTTTTTATCATTAACATTAAAATTGACTTTTCAAAAGTTGATGTCAATGTTCATCCGCAAAAACATGAAGTCAAATTCGAAGATGAAAGGTATATTTATAATCTACTGATAAATGCCGTAGCAAATACACTGTCGGCAAATGACCTTGCGCCTGTTTTTATTCCTGAACTCGTCGGTTCCGTATCCCCTATGATTCGTACTACACCCGACAGCGAAGGAAAACGCATAATTGTAAATACAATCACGGGTGAAATCATTGATAATTCGGCTGTACCCAAATCAGCTTATACGTCATATACGGAGCATTTTGATAGAAATGATAACTCCGGAAAAAACTGGAAATCGGCTTTTGATGATATTTTCTCAAGAAAAGGCAGTTCAAACGAGCAATTTAAATTCGACAATCATGATAAAGCAATAGAACTTGGCAAATCTTTGCAATTTGACAATAAATTCATCATATCAATTGTAGGCGATGCTATAATTATTTTAGACCAGCACAGAGCATCGAAAAAAATCATTTACGAGCATATTAAAAAAAGCTCCAATGCCAACGTGAAAAAAGCTATTCAAAGTTTGGTTTTCCCGATTGCAATTTCAATAGGACCCGATGAAAAAAATCTTATACGTCATATTTCAAAAGAACTTAATGAAATCGGTTTTGAATTTGAATTAGAAGACAATATCGCTTTTCTAAACGCCATACCTCAATACTTACCAAAAGGCAAAGAATCAACGGTATTCAAAGATATACTACACGAACTTTCGGCAGGCAATGCTGAAGGTTCAAATATTTCCTTCGATACTATCTTGGCAAAATTTTCCGCAAAATCAGCCTTACAATCGGGAGTAGCAATTTCCGATGCAGAATGTAAGCAATTAGTCAAGGATTTACTAAGTTGCGATAATCCCTTATTCACAGCCGAAGGAAATAAAATCGGTACAATCCTTAAAAGCTCTGAAATACTTCCTAGGCTAATTGAAATATTTTAAGTAAATGTAAAAAATTTTTTGTCAGTTTATGTGTTATTGTTATTTTTGTAATCTGTATTGAATGTGATTTATTTGGAGAGTTAAGTGGAACCATCAGCTAAGATGACGAAATCGTTACGAAAAGAAGATGTAACAAGAGAATGGTGGGTAATTGATGCCGCAGAGCAAACAGTTGGCAGACTATCAACTCAGGTTGCTATTTTATTACGTGGAAAACACAAAGCAACATTTACTCCGCATGTAGACAACGGAGATTTCGTCGTCATTTTAAATGCAGATAAAGTAATATTGGAAGGCAAAAGACCAAATCAAAAAACTTATTTCAGGCACACCGGTTATCCGGGCGGTGTTAAAGTTGAGTCATTTAAAGAATTAATTTCAAATAAACCCGAAAGAGTAATTGAACATGCTGTTAAAGGAATGTTGCCCAAAAACAAACTCGGCAGACAGATTCTCAAAAAACTCAAGGTTTATGCAGGCAGTGAGCATCCACACGATGCTCAAAAACCAAAAATTATGGAATTGAAATACAAATAATACAATAGAGGGGTTCATATTTAATGAAGGCAATTGCAGCAACCGGAAGAAGAAAAACGTCAGTGGCACAAGTTCGAATTGTTCCCGGAACAGGAAAAATATCTGTGAATAAAAGAGATTTCGATGTTTATTTCCCTGTGGATTTAAACAGGTTAGAAGCCTCTAAACCGCTCTTGGTTACTGGTACTGACGGCAAATTTGACGTCAGCGTTACTGTACGCGGCGGTGGAATCACAGGACAAACAGGATCCATACAGTTAGGAATTGCTCGTGCTCTTGTCGAATACAATGAAGAATTGAGAAGTACACTCAGGCAAGCAGGACTTTTGACACGCGATCCGAGAATGGTCGAAAGAAAGAAATACGGACAGAAAAAAGCACGGAAACGCTTCCAATTCTCAAAACGTTAATTTTGTCAGACCCCGCTTAATGCGGGTTTTGTTTATTGAATTTGCAATTAATCAATCATGTCGCGGGACTTGCTTTGTGTGGCATTAGCTGGGAAGTGGGGTTGAAAGCGGCAATAGTTAAACACTTATAAATGGAGTTCATGAATGGAATATTCAGTTTCAATCGAACAGCTCCTCGAATCAGGAGCTCATTTTGGCCATCTTACTCGTCGCTGGAACCCGAAGATGGCACAATTCATTTTTACCGAACGCAACGGTATCCACATAATTGATTTGCGTAAAACCCAAGTTTTACTTGAATATGCACGTCAAGCGATTCTTGAAATCACATCACGCGGTCGCTCGATTCTCTTTATCGGCACAAAGCAACAAGCTAAACAAGCTATCGAAGCAGCCTCGAAAAAAGCCGGTATAAACTATGTTTCCGAACGGTGGTTAGGAGGGATGCTCACCAATTTTGCCACTATTCGCAAAAGTATTAAAAGGCTCAATGCAATTGACAAAATGGAAACCGACGGTACATTCGAGAAAATCACAAAGAAAGAACGCTTGTTACTTGGTCGCGAAAGAGACAGGCTTCGCAAAGTTTTCGGAGGCATAGAGACTATGCTGAAATTACCGGGTGCACTTTTTGTTGTAGATACGAAAAAAGAACATATTGCTATCAAAGAAGCAAAAATTTTAGGTATTCCTGTAATTGCTATCGTTGACACTAACGTTGACCCTGAAGAAGTTGAATTCCCAATTCCCGCAAACGACGATTCAATCAAGACAATTGAAATAGTTGCGAATTTGCTTGCCGATGCTATAATCGAAGGCACTCAGGTAGCTCGCGTCAAAATGGCTGAACTTGCAGCTGACGGCGAAAGAATTGACAAAGAAACTGACGTCGAAACCGAAGACGATCCCAAAGTACGCAGAAAATTACGCGAAAGAAGACCTGCTCGTCCAACAGGACAGAACCAACTCAGACAAGACGCAACCCAAAATGCTCCCGAAGCAGTTGAAAGTGCATCAGAAGATAATGAAGAAAGTTAATATATGTTTGTAATATAATTTGGACAATTATTAAAATGGTAGAAATTTCAGCTCAGATGGTCAAAGACCTTCGTGACAAAACCGGAGCCGGCATGGCTGATTGCAAAAAAGCTCTCGTCGAAGCAGACGGCGATATGAACACAGCTATCGAAATTCTTCGGAAAAAGGGTGCCGCTTCAGCCGCTAAACGCGCAGACAAAATCGCTAATGAAGGTATTATCATTGCTTTATCTAACCACGACGGCAAAACAGCCGCTATCGTCGAAGTAAATTGCGAAACTGACTTTGTGGCACGCAACGGTGAATTTAACGAATTCGTTAAAACGCTTGCTCAAACACTTCTTAAAAACGACATTACTACCCACGACGATTTAATGAAGTTCAACGTCGGCAACGACACTATTGAAGGACTTTACAACAGTATTCTTGCTAAATTCAGTGAAAAAATAGAAATCAGAAAGTTCGAGCGTTGGACTACCAATGGTTATATATCATCATACATTCATGCCGGAAACAAACTCGGTGTTTTGATAGATATGACTGTAAGCAACATTAATGACCAAGCCGTTTCGCTGATTCGTGACATTGCAATGCAAATTGCTGCCATGAATCCTTCATTCATTGATAGAACACAAGTTGACCGACTAACTTTAGACAAAGAACTTGAAATATATAAGCAACAAGCTATTGACTCAGGCAAAAAATCCGAAATAGCCGAAAAAATTGCTATAGGAAAACTTGATAAATACTTTACAGAAAATTGTTTAATCGAGCAAGCATTCGTTAAAGACGGCTCAATTTCAGTTAACGACGTCATAACAAAAATTGCTCAAACAACAGGTTCGGACGTAAAAGTCAACCGTTTTGCAAGATACGCTTTAGGTGAATCCTAACAATTATACGGCAAGAAAATGATAATTTTCAATAGGATACTTCTCAAACTCAGCGGTGAAGCTTTAATGGGAGAGCGGCAGTTCGGCATTGACCCCGTCATATTAAAAGTGTTTGCATCTGAAATCGCCGAAATTTACAACATGGGCGTACAAATCGGTATTGTAATCGGTGGTGGCAACATCTTTCGGGGTGTGCAAGCCGCCGCTCATGGAATTCACAAAGTGTCGGGCGACCAAATGGGTATGCTTGCCACTGTTATCAACTCGATTGCTTTCCAAAACGCTCTCGAGGAATTAGGCGTACAGACTCGACTACAAACAGCTATTAAAATGGAGCAAATCGCCGAACCACTCATCAGACGTCGCGCCATTCGTCATCTTGAAAAGAATCGCGTAGTTCTGTTCGGTGCAGGAACGGGCAATCCCTATTTCACAACTGATACTGCCGCTGTATTACGTGCAATTGAAATCGAAGCCCAAGTCATTATCAAAGCCACTCGTGTTGATGGAGTTTATGACAGCGATCCCGAAAAGAACACTTCGGCTGTAAAATTCGACGAAATTACTTACCACCAAGTTATCGAAAAAAACCTCAGAGTGATGGATCACACCGCTATTACACTTTGCCATGAAAACAAATTACCTATTGCAGTGATTAACATTAACATTCGAGGCAACCTTAAAAAGCTTATTCAAGGAGAATTTATCGGTACATTAGTCAAAAATTAATTATAGAGGAGAAAAATTCATGATTAACCAAGAAATTATCAAAGAGACAAAATCCGGAATGCAAAAGTCAGTGGATTATTTCAAGCAGCAGCTCTCAAAAGTCAGAACAGGCAGAGCCTCAACATCACTTATCGATGGAGTCTTTGTGAACTACTATGGTGCTCCGACACCTGTTAGCCAAGTTGGTGGCGTTTCAGCTCCTGACGCACGTACGATTATGATTCAACCATACGACCGCTCAATCATTAATGACATTGAAAAAGCCATTCGCTCTGCAGATTTGGGATTCAACCCCCAAAATGATGGTTCTGTAATCAGGATCCCCGTTCCGCCGCTTACAGAAGAAAGACGTAAGGAATTTGTCAAAATGTGCAAGAAATATGCCGAAGAAGCCCGGGTAGCGGTGCGTAACGTACGCCGCGAAAGTATTGATGCACTCAAGAAAGCCGAAAAAGACAAACTAATTACCGAAGACGATCGAAAGCGTGGCGAAGATGAAGTACAAAAAATTACCGACGAATACATTAAAAATGTGGACTCAATCCTCGAAACGAAAGAAAAAGAATTAATGGAAGATTAAAAATAAGTATCGAAAAAATATATAAGCAAGCTTATGTCCAATTCTTTTTCATTCGGTTTGCTTGATAATTCGTATATTGAATAGTTCAGCAAGATTTGCTCTGCTCGTCTTGCTGAACCGACAAGAGTTAAACGTAGTTCGCCGTAAGCGAACCGTCCATGTCTATAACTAAACAAAATATTTACAATACTTTGCTCAGCACTCAGTCGTTATACCCAAAAACTCAAACTAAATATATAACGATTATGGAGAACAAAGAGAAAGGAAAATGTCCCGTCATGCACGGAGCAAACACAGAATCAAGCAATTCTGTAATAAGTTGGTGGCCAAATTCGCTTAATTTGGACATTTTACATCAACACGATACCAAAACCAATCCTTTTGGACAAGGTTTTAATTATCGTGAAGAGTTTAAAAAACTTGATTTAAAAGCAGTCAAAAACGATCTTAAAAAATTAATGACCGAAAGCCAAGAATGGTGGCCTGCCGACTGGGGACACTATGGCGGTTTGATGATTCGTATGGCTTGGCATAGTGCCGGTACATATAGAATGGCAGATGGTCGTGGTGGCGGAAATACTGGCAATCAAAGATTTGCTCCATTGAATAGTTGGCCTGACAATATAAATTTGGATAAAGCTCGCCGACTTTTATGGCCAGTGAAGAAAAAATACGGTAATAAACTTTCCTGGGCTGATTTGATGATTCTAGCAGGAAACATGGCATATGAATCCATGGGCTTTAAAACATTTGGATTTGCAGGAGGTCGCGAGGATATTTGGCATCCAGAAAAAGATATTTATTGGGGTGCTGAAAAAGATTGGTTAGGAAAAGACCGATATACGGATAAATCAAATGAAGACACACTTGAGAATCCATTGGCAGCAGTGCAAATGGGCTTGATTTATGTTAATCCCGAAGGTGTTGACGGGAAACCAGACCCGCTAAAAACTGCACAAGCTATGCGTGTAACATTTAAACGAATGGCTATGAATGATGAAGAAACTGTTGCCTTGACTGCGGGTGGTCACACAGTTGGAAAAGCTCACGGTAATGGCGATGCATCGGTTTTGGGACCAAATCCCGAAGGTTCAGATATCGAACAACAAGGTTTTGGATGGTACAACCCAAAAGGAAAAGGCAATGCAGAGCATACTGTGAGTAGTGGTTTAGAAGGTGCGTGGACAACTCATCCCGACAAATGGAATAATACATATTTTTATTTACTTTTTACATATGAGTGGGAACTTAAAAAAAGCCCGGCAGGTGCATGGCAATGGGAGCCAATCAATATCAAAGAAGAAGACAAACCTTTTGATGCGCATCTAAAAGGAGTTCGCCGCAACCCAATAATGACTGATGCGGACATGGCTTTGAAAATTGACCCAGAATATCGAAAAATATCAGAACGCTTTTATAATGACCAAAAATATTTTGCTGATGTTTTTGCAAGAGCATGGTTCAAACTTACTCATCGCGATTTAGGACCCAAAAGCAGATACCTTGGAACTGATGTTCCCAAAGAAGATCTAATTTGGCAAGATCCTATTCCGGCAGCAGATTATACACTTTCTGAAACGGAAATAGAAGAATTAAAATCAAAACTTTTGAATTGTGGTTTAACCGAAACCGAACTTATTAATACAGCTTGGGATAGTGCAAGAACATTCAGATGCTCTGATTACCGAGGTGGTGCAAATGGTGCAAGAATACGCCTTGCCCCTCAAAAAGATTGGGAAGGAAACGAACCTCAACGACTTGAAAAAGTATTGAGTAAACTTACTGAAATTCAGTCAAGTTTAACAATAAAAGTGAGCATTGCCGATTTGATTGTTTTAGGAGGAAGTGCCGCAATAGAAAAAGCTGCAGAAAAAGCAGGTTTTAAAATTAAAGTTCCATTTGCAGCAGGTAGAGGCGATGCAACAGCCGAAATGACAGACGCAGGATCATTTTCAGTACTTGAACCCTTACATGATGGTTACAGAAATTGGCAGAAAAAAGAATATGCCGTAAAACCTGAAGAGATGCTTCTTGACAGAACTCAATTAATGGGACTTACGGCTCCGGAAATGACAGTTTTGATTGGCGGAATGCGAGTTCTGGGAACAAATTATGGAGGAACAAAACATGGTGTTTTGACCGACAGAGAAGGTGTTCTAACCAACGATTTTTTTGTAAATCTTACCGATATGAATTATTCTTGGCAACCCGTTGCTGATAATTTGTATAATATTGTTGAACGAAAAACCGGAAAAACAAAATGGACAGCAACCAGAGTTGATTTGGTTTTTGGTTCTAATTCAATATTACGTGCTTATGCCGAAGTTTACGCACAAGACGATAACAAAGAAAAATTTGTAAAAGATTTTGTTACAGCATGGGTAAAAGTAATGAATGCTGATAGATTTGATACAAACATGTAATTACTGATTTTACTGTGGGGAAAAAACATTCAACACAAAACTGGCTGTGCAGATTCTTAACGAGAACTTGAACATAAAAATGATATCAAGAGTGGACGAATGATATTGCGCGGACGAAAGAAGAATGTGAAAAAAAATAAAGTAAACATAAAGTACGAAACGCTAACAAAGTGTGTATGCCATAAGGATTTGAGTGAGTATTCAAGCATGTAGCTCACTCAAACCTTCCTATCCGTGGACAGAAAACCGATTCGTAATCCATTGTGACGCACGCATTCGACCGTTCAGTAAAGAATGACGCTACAAAGAATGAAAATATTAGAAAGACAATCAGCGAATTCAAAGCGGGAATACGCCTCCCTGATGCGAAGTTGGTTGCATTCATCTAAAAAACAATGACGATTTAGATAAAAATTTGATAAACTAAACCTATGGGCATTCAGCAAGCTCAGGATAAACAAAAAATTGTTCCACATTTATGGTTCGACAATGAAGCCGTTGAAGCTGCGGAGTTTTATGTATCTGTGTTTAGTTCAAGCCCCGCAGAATCAAAAGTAAGCAATATCACGGTGATACATAATACTCCTTCGGGTGATTGTGATGTCGTCTCCTTCACAATTTGGAACTATTCGTTTATGGGCATCAGCGCTGGCCCTTATTTCAGGATTAACCCCTCGATATCCTTTATGGTTAATTTTGACCCCTCACAAGACAAAGACGCCAAGGCTAGGATTGATACGATCTGGGCAAAGCTCATCGAGGGCGGTGAAGCGCTCATGCCGATTGACAAATATCCTTTCTCCGAGCGATACGGTTGGGTCAAGGACAAATACGGCGTTTCCTGGCAACTTATTCTTACGAACCCCGAAGGCGAAGAGCGACCGCTTATTATCCCATTTCTTCTTTTTGTCACCGATACCTGCGACAAAGCAGAGGAAGCGACAAATTTTTATTTGTCTGTTTTCAAAAATTCAAAGCGCGGTGCTATTGCCCGCTACCCTGCCGGAATGGAGCCGAACAAAGAAGGCGCGATTATGTTCACCGATTTTATGCTTCTCGGTCAGTGGTTTGCGGCAATGGACGGAAGTAGTGGGACGCACAAATTTGGATTTAACGAAGCAGTGTCCCTCATTGTGAACTGCGAAGACCAAGCAGAAATAGACTACTATTGGGAAAAATTGACCGCCTATGGGGGCGAGGAAAGTATGTGCGGCTGGCTTAAAGACAAGTACGGAGTGTCGTGGCAGATTGTGCCTACGGATATGGATGAGATGATGAGCAAAGGAACGCGCGAGCAGATTGACAGAGTAACACAAGCCTTTCTGCCGATGAAAAAGTTTGATTTAACGAAATTGCGGAGAGCATTCAAGGGTAAATAATTCTATGAGAAAAATTGTAATCTGGAATTTAATGACTTTGGATGGCTACTTTGAAGGCGTTAAGCCGTGGGATTTAAGTTTTCATGACATCGTTTTGGGAAAAGAACTTGAGAATTTTGGACTCGAACAAACAAAAGATATTGGTACTCTCCTTTTCGGTCGCAAAACATACGAGGGCATGGATGCATATTGGCCAAAAGAAAAAGGCGACACAGCTGATTTTATGAACAGCGTTGAAAAAGTAGTGGTTTCTGATGTTCCCATAGAAACTTCTTGGAACAACAGCAGTCTCCTCGAAGGTAATTTTAGTGACTCCATCAATCTCTTAAAAAATAAGCCGGGGAAAGATATTTATGTATTTGGTAGCGCATATTTAACTGACGAACTCCTCAGGCAAAAATTAGTTGATGAAATCCGAATTTGCCTCGTGCCAATTCTCCTTGGCACGGGCAATCCTTTATTCAAATCTTCCAGAGAAAGCACGCGTTTGAAATTGCTTGAGTCTTGCCAATTGACGACAGGCGGAGTAATTCTGCGGTATAAAGTGATGTAAAAATAATTGCCGCCAAAGAGCGAAATGGATAACTTTTATGACAAAATACATTGAATTGAATAGTATACGAACATGGTACGACGAGCGCGGCCAAGGCGAGCCACTTGTGATGTTTCATCCTGGCGGGGTAGGGGTTGATTCCAGTGTCTTTGAACCAAACCTTGTTCCGCTTGTTTCGCGCTTCAGAATATTTCTGCCGGAGCGACGCGGGCACGGACACACACCAGATGCTCCTGGTAATTACAGCTACGAGCTTGTTGCCGATGACATGATTCTTTTTCTTGAACGGGTGGTCGGCGAGAAAACACGGATACTCGGAATGAGCGACGGCGCCATAGTCGCGCTCTTTGTCACGCTGAAACGCCCGGATCTCGTAGAGCGACTTATTTGCGCAGGCGGCGTGTTCAATAACACGGGCTGGGCGCCAGGCGTAATCAGTCCGCCTGATGGAAAACAGACCTCTGTGGTGGAAAAGAAGCTATACGAAATGCACACGAACGGACCTAAACTGACACAGCAAGACCTGAAAAAAATACGCTGCCGAACGCTCGTCATGGTCGGCGATGATGATGAAGTGGTTCTTGAGCATGCGCTTGAATTTTACCGAAACCTGCCACAAGGTGAGCTCGCAGTCGTCCCGGGCACTTCGCACGGTCTATTGGTGGAAAAACCAGACCTCTGCAACAAGATCATATTTGATTTTATGACGCTGGATCCTGTACAGAAATTTGCACCAATCCGCCGCAAGTAGGTTTGTCGAGATGATCATTTTTTCTTATGTGGTGTTCAAGTCGCGCAAGCACCACATGAAGTGATGGAGAAAGTATATAGTGACACCGAAAGTATCAGGATCATGAATCCAAGGAACATGCCGTTTGATTCCAAACGGATGACCTACGGTGGTTTCAGGGTGGCGGTAGATCTTTGAGTTAAAAGTTTTCCGCCAACCCTCGACAAACTCAGGTCAAGAAAAATACTACATTTATGTTTATGAAGGCAGCAATTACAGAAAAATATGGAGCACCGGAAGTCTTACAGATAAAAGATGTTCCGGAGCCAAGCATCAATGATGATGAACTATTGGTCAGAGTAAAGGCTGCGGCTGTCACGGTAGCGGATTCGCGTATCCGCGGCGCGCGCTTTCCCAAGGGTTTTGGACTATTGGCCCGGCTCATATTCGGTCTGACCAAGCCCAGGTCTAAAATACTGGGCAACACCTATTCGGGGATCGTCGAAGAAGTCGGCAGGAATGTTACTGAGTTTAATCCCGGCGATGAGGTCTGCGGCACAATCGGCATCAAAATGGGAACGCACGCCGGATTCGTAAAAATAGATAAAGCCGGGTTAAGAACCATGGCCAAAAAATCGGACAAAATCAGCCATGAGGAGGCTGCCGGTTTGCTATTTGGTGGTACTACTGCCCTCTATTTCGTACGTGATAAGGCAAAAGTTGCCAAAGGTGAAAAGGTGGTTATCAATGGCGCGTCCGGCGCGGTCGGCACCAATGCCGTACAACTGGCCAAGTATTACGGAGCGGAAGTAACCGGCGTTACCAGTGCTGATAATGCCAGATTGGTTCAAGATTTGGGTGCTACGCACATCATCAACTATAAGGAGCAGAGCCTTGTCGATAGCGGGCAAAAGTTTGATGTCGTAGTGGATGCCGTCGGCAACATTCCGCCTGAAGCTGGTAAAATTTTGCTGAACAAGAACGGACGGATGGTTTTAGTGGTGGCGAATTTGTGGGAAACCCTGCGCGCCCGCGGCCAGGTCAAGACCGGCGTGGCACAGGAGAAGAAGGAGGACATTGAGTTTCTATTATCGCTTGTTGAAAAAGGCGAACTGAAGGTAATTATTGAAAAAGTATATGATTTTAAAGATGTGGCTGAGGCTCATAGGCGCGTTGACAGCGGGCACAAGGTTGGCAACGTGCTGATACGCCTGTAACAGCGCATGACTGGGGAGTGCTGATGAAAAAGTTTGATTTAGCGAAATTGCGAAAAGTATTCGAGGGCAAGTAACTTTATGAAAAGACTTATTGTCGAAAAATCAATCAAGATTAATGCCACCGCGAGAAAAGTGTGGGATATTATCGTTTCACCCGAAATGTGGGAGAAATGGATGTTATTGGCTCCAGAGCTTGAAAGTAGTAATGCTCTTGAAATCGGAAGCAAGATTGCATGGAAAAATGAGAATGGCGAGGCCTACCTTATCGGAACAGCAATCTCGTTCGAACCGAATAAGAAACTGGTTTTTGAACTTGCAGATAGCAGCTGGCAGCGAAAAGCAAAGTCGGGTGAAGTAACCTACTCGTTTGAGTTGCGAGAACGAAACGGCGCTACCGAATTGCATTATTCCTTTGGAGACGCATCCATTGACCCCGAAGGCGAGCAGTGGTTCGAAGCCTACAACAAGGGAGACGAGCCTGGGGCAATAAAAGCATTGATAGAAAATAATCTCTGAAAGCGAAACAGCGTGAAATAATTATGAAAAAAAGAGATATTGCAATGCAATTTCTCAAAATGGCTTCGGACGGCAAGGTGCGAGAGGCTTATGAAAAATATGTGCATTCTGATTTTGTTCACCATAACGCCTATTTCAAAGGCGATAATGCAAGAAAAACCGACACAAAACAAGTAAAATAAGATGAAAGTAGAATATTCGGGAAAGGACTTTTGGAAAAACTACATGATTAATTGGTTCGGTGAAGAACTGATTGAAAAATGGGAAAAACACGCGGAGATAAAGCAAATTGATTCTGTGCGTGGAAAAATTAATGTTGAGGTTTATAAAAACGTTGACTTATCTAAACCTACAATAGTTTTTTCTCATGGTATTGCTGGATATGCAAGAGTATTATTGCCATTTTTAATTCCGCTATTTGAAAAAGGATATAACATTATAGCCCCAGATTTAGAAGGATATGGGTACAATGACCGATTGAAAGGAGATTTTACTTGGGATATACATCTACAAAATTTAAAAGATACTGTTGATTATGCAAAATCAGTGTTCAAAGGCAAAATATTTTTAGGGGGTGGAAGTATGGGTGGACCATTAGCCTATGCAACTGATGTGCGATATAATTGTTCTGATGGTTTGATATGTTGGTGTTTATGGGATTTTGCAGACAGAGAATTTATGAACAAAGAAACAAATACGAAAAGACTGACTTATCCAATGATGCCGTTTCTTAAACTTTCATCACTTCTATTTGGGAAATTGCGATTAAAAACATATTATTTGGTTTCTTACGACACCTTGACAGATAGCATAGAATTCAACAATCTACTAAAATCTGACCCACAAGCTGGGACTTGGATTAGTTTAAGAGGTGCATGTAGTTTAGTTACGCAATCAAAACCTGACTTGAAACATGAAGATTATGAGAAACCTGTTTTAGTATGTCAGCCCGAACAAGATAAAATGACACCGAGCTATTACACCCAAAAGACCTTTGGAAAGATTAAATCCTCGAAGAAGGAATATTGTAGTTTTAGTGGAGCACATTTTCCAACAGACAAACTAACTTATCAAAAATGGGCTGAATCTGTAGATAGTTTTATTAAGAGGGTTGAATAATAATGCACATGGGGCTAACACGCGGTATAAAAAATTGCCGGGACAGTACATTATTCAAGGGTTGTAGCCCGCTCCAACTTTTGTGTAACTTGAAGGGAAATCGCCCCGCAATCGGCAACTTTTCATACCGCAAGACCGTTTTCAGCAGCCTTAAAAGCGACCGACAAAAATGTATTTAATCAATAAGACAGCAAACAGAATTTCAAAACTTGAAGCCAAGACATTTTCGGACTTGGGATTTAAGGAACGAGAGAACTTGCAAGAATGGATTGCAAACAATCCCGAAGCAGTTGGCGAAGAAATTCTTATCATTCAAAAAGAGTTTGACGGCTTCAACGACACTTATGAACGACTTGACCTTCTTGCACTGGACAAACAAGGCAATATCGTTGTAATTGAGAACAAACTTGATGACACTGGACGAGATGTTACTTGGCAAGTTTTAAAATATGCTTCATATTGCTCAACATTGAAAAAAGACCAAATCAAAAAAATATACCAAGAGTATCTGGACAAGCAAGGGAGAAACGAAAACGCAGAGGAAAATTTAATAGAATTTTTCAGTGCAGACGACTTTGCAGAATTAAGTTTAAACAAAGGACAGACATTGAGAATAATCATGGTTGCTGGAAATTTTCAGAAAGAAGTAACATCAACAGTTCTTTGGTTACTCAATTATAAACTGCGTATTCAGTGTTTCAAAGCGACGCCTTATCAATTAGGAGACCAACTGTTTTTAAATATTGAGCAAATTATTCCAATGAAGATACCGAGTATTATGTAATCAGTATTGCTGACAAAGCACAAGAGAACATAAGCACGCAAGAAGAATTAAAATCAAGACACCTTTTGCGACTTGAATTTTGGAAAGAATTTTTGAAAGAAATAAATAAACAGCCGAACTCGTTTCAAAATTGTAGTCCCACAAAAGACAATTGGATTGCTGCGGGTTCGGGCATTTCGGGAGTTACTTTCAACTTTATGATTTCAAATTATTATGCCCGCACAGAAGTTTATATGAGTAGAGGCAAGAAAGAACTGAACAAATTTATTTTTGACGAATTTCTCACAAAGAAAGCAGAGATTGAAAAAAACTACGGGGACAGTTTGCAATGGGAACGGCTTGACAATGAAAAAGCGTGCAGAATAAAACACAAGTTAAACGATGGGACTATTTCAACCGTGGCGACTGAAAAAAATGATTTCGTTTATGATTGACAGTATGCAACGACTTGAAAAATCATTTCGTGACTCAATACAAAAACTAAAAATAAAATTAAAAATAGGGGTGCTGAGGAGGAACCCGACACGACAATGAAGAAATATCTATCAGAAATTATCGGAACATTTGGGCTGGTTTTTTGCGGGACTGGTGCAATTATCATTAACGATATCAGCGTTGGGACAGTTACACACATTGGCATTGCAATAACTTTTGGACTTATCGTTACGACAATGATTTATGCCTTCGGTGACATTTCGGGCGCTCATCTTAACCCAGCTGTAACAGTTGCGTTCTGGTTTTCGGGACGCTTTCCCGCAAAAGAAATTTTACCTTATATCACTGGACAACTTATCGGTGCATTTGCGGCAAGTGGGCTACTGAAATTTCTTTTCCCGACACACTTGACACTCGGAACAACTTTGCCAGCCGGTACGGCGACACAATCTTTCATCATTGAAATCATTCTGACATTTTTGCTAATGCTTGTTATCATCAATGTTTCAACGGGTGCAAAAGAAAAAGGAATTGTTGCAGGCATTGCAATCGGTTTTGTGGTTTTATTAGGAGCAACGTTCGCGGGACCAATTACGGGTGCTTCAATGAATCCCGCTCGTTCCATTGCTCCCGCTTTACTATCTGGACAAATCCAACATCTTTGGATTTACATTACCGCGCCCGTAATTGGTGCTCTCTTTGCAATCTTAAGTTGCAAAGGTGTTAAGGAAAAAGAATGTTGCCCTTTGCCTTCACCATTCTGCAAACAGACAAACAAGTAAGACAATGAAGACAGTTTTATTCGTGTGCATAGAAAATTCCAATCGTAGCCAAATGGCACAAGCATTTGCAAAAATTCACGGGCAGAAAAAAGTTATTGCTTACAGTGCGGGGTCAAATCCTTCGGGCAAAATAAACCCGAAAGCCATTTACGCAATGAAAGAAATCGATTATGACTTAGCAACTCATACTTCCAAATCGCTTGACGACATTCCGCAAATAACTTACGACTATCTTATTGGTATGGGATGCGGGGACAAATGCCCGTTCGTGCCGACAAAAAATCGAATTGAATGGGACATTCCCGACCCCAAAAATTTGGACAAAGAAGAGTTTAGAAAAGTTCGGGACTTAATTGAAAAAAAAGTGAAGGAACTTCTTGACAAATTTTAATGCAATTGAACAGACAAGCAACACGACAGAAAAACACCAAACGCCCAACGCCGCTTTGCCGCAAATACGCACAATAAGATATAAAGTTCGTACGTTTTACGCAATAATATGAATTATTTAGTTTTAATTGCGTATATTTGAGTGTTGCCAGCAATTTTTTTGGCGACCAATAAGTAAGTAACTTTGTAATTCAATTTAAAACGACAATACTATGAAATTCAACTTTACAAATCTTGACGAACAAACACGAAAACTGATGCTGGACGAAATAAATCTGGACATCAATAACAACCAACTCTATTTCAGCAAAAGATTTAATGCCACTGGCATACAGTTATATGCTGACATTCTTCAAAAGTCCGTGACAAGTGGTGACGAAGAGCATTTGGCAATTTCCTTAAAACAAAACGGATGTTTTAAAGACAAAGAAGAAAGACGGACAAAATCGGGAGTTACACTTGTGAAAGTTCCCGAAACTGCTCATCAAACACTTGCGGAAAGTGAGTTTAATAGATTTTATATTCGTGCACTTTGCTTGAGAGCCATTACAAATGGACAGCAACTAATAATCTATCGTGCAAGACATTCAGACAATCCACGAATAGAATCAGAAATGATGATTAACAAGACGATTGACCCCAACAAACTGCTTGCAGACCTTAGACAAAATATCGGTGTGGACACGGCTTTGGGACTTCCACCGGGACCAAATAGCGGATTGACAGTAAAACTTGCTTAGACCTATGAGAGTTCAACTTTGGGACAAAGACAATAATTATTTGTGGGGCTATTTAGAAAATGGCAGTTTTCGTATTTGGGACAAGAACAACAAATACATTTGGGGAAGATTGGAAGGAACAAACATAAAATTATGGGACGAGCAAAACAATTATATCTGGGGACGACTTGAAGGAAGTGATATTAAACTTTGGGACAACCAAAACAATTACATCTGGGGGCGGACAGAAAAATAAAACTGCTGGCAACAACAAATTGCCGCAAGTGGCGGGACAGTGGTAAATTGAAAGTTCATGCTTTCTATTTACTTTGTGCGGTGGGACAAGTAAGTACAAGTAAAACGCCACCTTCGGCAATTTGCGAACCGTTGGCACACATAATAAAAGACGACCAGAATGTATCTAATAGACAAAGAAAAAAATAGAATTTCCAAACTTAAAGAAATGACTTTTTCCGAACTGAAATTTAGGGAAAGAGAACATTTACAAGAATGGATTGCTAACAACCCAAATTCACTTGGTGAAGAACTACTTATCATTCAAAAAGAGTTTAGTGGATTTAATGAAACAAATGAAAGACTTGACTTACTTGCATTAGACAAATTTGGCAACCTTGTAATTATTGAAAATAAACTTGACGACTCAGGAAAAGATGTTACTTGGCAAGTAATCAAATATGCTTCTTATTGTGCGAGCTTGACAAAACAAGATATTCTAAAAATTTATCAAGACTTTTTAGGAACTTCTGCAATTGCCCAAGACAGGATTTCTGAATTTTACGACAATAAGGACATTTCAGAAATTGTTTTAAATCAAGGTTTAAACTCTCAAAGACTAATTCTTGTTGCCGCAAATTTTCGGAGAGAAGTAACTTCAACGGTTTTGTGGTTAATGAACTTTAAAATCAGACTTCAATGCTTCAAAGTAACACCTTTTTCTTTCGGTGAACAGCTTTTCTTAAATGTTGAGCAAATTCTACCAACTAAAGACACCGAAGACTTTGCAACAAGTATTGCGACAAAAGCACAAGAAGAAATTGAAGTTCAAGAAACATTAAAAAGCAGACACCATATCCGACTGAAATTTTGGAAACAGTTCATAAACGCAAGTAATCAAGTAAACAACTTGCTTACAAACAACTCACCGTCAAAAGACAATTGGATAGCAAAAGGAATAGGGATGAGTGGTGTAAACTTAAATTTCGTAGCGACCAGCAATTATTGTAGTGGTGAAATCATTATCAATCGTGGTAACAAAGAAGAAAACAAAGAAATATTTGACTACTTCTATGCAATGAAAGACAAAATTGAACAAGATTTTGGCGGACAATTTGAGTGGGAAAGAATGGACGACAACATTAGTTCAAGAATTCAAAAACAGCTTGACGGAGTGAGTTACTTTGAAGAAAGTGATTGGGAAAAAATGAACGAATTTTTAATTGACGTTTCAGTTCGGATGGAAAAAGCATTTAAAGAACCAATTAAAAAACTGAATAACTATTGGAAAACCAAATAATTACGTGTGCTAACAGCCGTTTGCCGCAATGGGGGCTGACGTGGTTAAATCAAGCTTTGTGCTTCTATCAACATTTGTGCTTAGTTGACAGTGAAGTGCTCCGAAATCCCCCACTGCGGCAAGCGGCAAACCGTTAGACGAACTTTGGACGGAGCAGAAGCAAGGTTGTGGTTTGATTGATAATTCGTATATTTGATAGTTACCGGCAATGGTGGCATACACCGCAAAACAACATAGGCAAATCTAAAATATACATAATATGAAAAAAAGACATCTACCTTTAATAAAAAAACTGACAGGCATTATAACAACTGTTGTAACTTCTCTAACTTTCATGTTGCTTGCGACATCGGTACATTGCCAAAACTCATGTAAACCCACGCCCCCAAATGTTAGTTCCATTAATCCACCTCCAAATTTTGACTTCGCACAAAACATATTTTCTTTTTTTTATCAGGGCACAGACGGTAACCTTACTTATAAATACAGTCCTTCGGGCAATAGTTCGTTTTTTAATATTCAGTGTATTGTCAACAACACTTATACCTTTAACCCAACTTTAGGGGGAATAACGTTAGACGCAGGAACTGAAGTATTTCCTTGGACACTAGGTGTGAATCATTCGCTATTAAGCGTTACCGCATCTGCCGACACGCTGACCGCAAAATGGAAAATGAAATACGGCTCTGATTCCTTACTTTATGATTATAAGCTACACATTTCGGGGAGAACGCTTGTAGTGGAAGCAATGGCACACAACCCAAAAGCAATGCAACTTACGCTTGACAGAAGTGAAGGAACGCTCAATCCCAAAACCATTCCTATTCCTTATCTACCTTTATTCAATGTACTTTATACAGATGACAACGCAGGAAACAAAGTTTTTGTTTCTGCCTATTTTGATTGGGAAAAAACACGAGCTTCCGAAATTTATCCGCTTGATGTTCCTGTTTCTTCCACCTCACAGGCATATTCGCAATTCGCCATATACTCAAAGAATACGAATGGGAATAGAAATCTGCTGAACGAAAAAATTTACATAACAGTTTCTCCTTCGCTTACTGATGTGCTTCCCAATATCCCCAATCCTGTTTCGCCTTATAAGCAAACATCAGCCGATTATCTTGTTTGGGATTCATGGCATTATAAGGGCTTCGCAGATGCACTGAATGATTTAACACTATGCAAAAATGCGGGCATTGACAATCTTTGGGTTATTATTCACGACTGGCAGAACGGTGGCTACGACAATAAATTTCCCGATGTTATTCCTGCTAACAGCCTGCACGGTGGCAACACGGGGTTGAACGCCATCAGCAACTTTTGCTCTACAAACAATTATCTGTTTTCATTGCACGAAAACTATGTTGATTTTTACCCTAACGCGCCTTCATACGACACTGCCCACTTATCAAAAGACGAGAACGGGAACTTTAAAAATGCGTGGTTCAATCCCGATATTCCCATTCAGTCCTACCAAATGAAACCCACAAAATACAGCCATTATTCCAATATTTTTTCCCATCAAATTCACTCGCTTTATGCAACCAATGCCTCTTATCTTGATGTGCATACTGCAGCCAATCCGTCTCAGAAAATTGACCATGATGCAGCGGTGCCTAATTCCAATACTTTCAATGAAGTGTTGAAGTTGAATAAGCAACTCTTAGATTCGCTTCGTAATCATCATCAGGGTCCTGTTTCAGGAGAGGGGTTGTTTCATTTTCTATATGCAGGTTATATTGACGATGCTGCAGCACAAATCAACACCGGTAAAAACGGTGACTATTGGCAGGGTGTTCGGCTTCCCTTATTGGTTGATTTCAAGTTGCAAAAAATTCATCCGCTAATGGTCTCGCACGGAGTAGGGTATTATGAGCGATTTTTCTCAAAAGACACCGGCCCCCCGTTTTTCCATCAATTTCCGATGGATACGGTACTAATTTATATTGCAACAGAAATTGCCTATGGCAATGCGGGTTTTATTCCGTTTAAGGAAAGAGTATCCAATTTTCTGCAAACGGCTTTGCTAGAATACAAGCATGTCTTGCCTGCCCAACAGCTTTATGCAAATGCGAATGTTGTTTCCATAAAATATGATGACAATGGGCAGGAAGTTGATGTTTCGCAATACATAAAAAATCATCCAAATACTTTTGACGACATTAACAGCCCCGATTTTATGAGCAAGGTAAAAGTTACCTATGACAACGGAACGGTGGTATATGTAAACAGACATCCTTCGCAGAACTGGCTTGTTACGCCAAATGTTACTGGCAGTTCCTATAACTTTCATGCTACTATTAATGCAACTGACTCGCTAGGCATTATTTCTAACACAAATATTACCACATGGACACTGCCCCCAAAAAGCGGCTGGCTTGTAATTGCACCAATCGTAACAGGGCTTTCTAATACAGAAACTATGAAACAATCAATCCATATTTATCCTAATCCGAACACGGGTAGATTTATCGTTAAACACAATAACAGCGATGCGGCAGTAAAATGCGATATTTCCATTTATAATGTTTTCGGACAAAGCATATATCGTGCTTCTGATATTTTGCTCAACACTTCAACTGATATTGACATTTCTTCACAGACGGACGGGGTTTATTTTGCTTTGGTAAAAATTGGCACACGGAAATACACCCAAAAAATTATCGTGCAGAAATAATGTTTTAAAGATAGACACGAGCCAATAACCACACGCCACTAACAGCCGTTTGTCGCAATGGGGGGTGATGTGTTTAAATCAAGTGCAGTGCTTCAATCAACATTTGTGCTTGGTTGACAGTTTTGTACTCCGAAATCCCCCACTGTGGCAAGCGGCAAAACGTTCTTGTACAACAAACGCTATCCTGCTTTCAGTTGTGGTTTGATTGATAATTCGTATATTTGATAGTCGGTGGGGGGTAACGGGCAGTTTTGGGGCGTTGTGGTTTGATTGATAATTCGTATATTTGATAGTGAGAGTAGTAACTTCGATACATCGAGTAATGTTGTGGTTTGATTGATAATTCGTATATTTGATAGTTTCAAGTAGTGCAAGTTGGCATGCTTTAAGTTGTGGTTTGATTGATAATTCGTATATTTGATAGTTTTGTGCGCGACGCGCTCCGTGCAGATGCGTTGTGGTTTGATTGATAATTCGTATATTTGATAGTTACCATGTTGGAAAAGACTCAGGGTATTGCGTTGTGGTTTGATTGATAATTCGTATATTTGATAGTGTTCGCTCGCAGAGTTGAAGTTAAAAGGCAGTTGTGGTTTGATTGATAATTCGTATATTTGATAGTCCAATGCGCTAAACTCGACCTACACAGCGCGTTGTGGTTTGATTGATAATTCGTATATTTGATAGTTCAAAGTATGAAGCGTCAATCCCTTCGTGGGTTGTGGTTTGATTGATAATTCGTATATTTGATAGTAGCCTGAAGCCCGTCATCGTTGCTATTGGGTTGTGGTTTGATTGATAATTCGTATATTTGATAGTCAAACAATGCCAGCTGATGTCACGATGTCGGTTGTGGTTTGATTGATAATTCGTATATTTGATAGTTTGACGAGTACAATTTACCCGGTAACACAAGTTGTGGTTTGATTGATAATTCGTATATTTGATAGTAATGGTGCCACGACGTTCCCGGCGGAGATGGTTGTGGTTTGATTGATAATTCGTATATTTGATAGTAGCTGCCCGCTGCTTAGCACAGGGTGCCCTGTTGTGGTTTGATTGATAATTCGTATATTTGATAGTACCAACAGGACCATGATCGCCCCCAGCAGCGTTGTGGTTTGATTGATAATTCGTATATTTGATAGTCTTCGAGGGCGAGCTGCGACCCGAGCAAAGTTGTGGTTTGATTGATAATTCGTATATTTGATAGTATTATATTTGTATTTGTATGATATTATTAGATTTATAAGAACAGCACAACTCAAAAATTCGCTTCTTGCTATCAAATATTGCTTGAAGAGGGCATTTTTGCCCTCTTTCTTTTTTTAGAACATTTCTAGTTGTTCGGCAAATCTCACGGGGGTATTGTCGTAAGTGCCGCTCCAGAATACTTCCATTTTGGAAATTTGCTTGTCTGTGACCATCAGTATGTTGACTCGTCCTTCATTCTCAAGTATGGATTTGACTCGTTTAATATGAGATTGTGCCGATTCGTAAGAGCCACATTCCCGTACATAGACTGAATATTGCATCATATTAAATCCACATTTTTGTAGATTCTTCCTGAAGCGAGCGGCTTTCTTCCTTTGTTTTTTGGTAGCTACCGGCATGTCGAAAAATACAAAGACCCACATTATATGGTATCCGTTATATCTGTAATTTACCACGTTATTGTGCCGAAGCTCAATTTAGTCGTTTCTTTGAGAAAATATCTCGCAAGTGATGCACTCGTCATAGTCAATCCTATCATTAGTGGGCGCGTAACATTTGAAAATTTCGAATCT
>CAZWXI010000025.1:0-18989 GCA_964637845.1 uncultured Hyphomicrobiales bacterium
TGCCGGAAACTACAGCTCAGTTGTTCGACTCAATATTGTAAAATAAATAGTCTCTAAATATATAATATGGGCAACCGGATTTTCCTGTTGCCCTTTTATTTTTAAATCTTCGGGTCCATCATGAAAAATTTTATTATACTATTGCTATTTTGTTGCTATAGCATGCAATCTTACTCACAGCTTGATTTCAGGCTGAATTTGAATATAACAAATGAGCGGGGAACTAAGCCGGCATGGAACTACGGATTTGGAGTTTCCCATCGAGCCACCGATGGAGTAGATGCCCAATTAGGCGAGCTTGAGATGCCTCCGGCACCGCCTCAGGGTTTATATGTGTATTTTGAATATGTTATTCAGTATGATACCTACAAAGATATTGTTTATACAAATATTGATATAAAAGGACTCCCCGTCGAAGATAAATTCGAAATTCGTCATAAACTTAATATCAAATGGGGCGCTTCGCGAGAAATCCACATAAGCTGGAATAACTTAAACATCCCTGAAAATGTAGATTCCTTATTCATTATGGACGCATTGAACGGCATATTTATAAAAACTGACATGAAAAAAAAAGATTCCATATTGATTCGAAATGATGCTTTTACGGTGCTTTATATTCACGGGTACTATTCTAAGACTCCTGCAAGTATTGACGAGGAGATTGGAGCAACGGTCTTACCATTTCCCAATCCGGTGGCGGATGTTTTAAGATTCAATTTAAACGAGTTTCGCAATATTAATGTGTTCAGTTCAGCGGGAATTTCAGTTGGACAATACTCCGAAAATAATATTTCCGTCAAACATTTACCATCAGGGATGTACTTTTACGTCATTGACAACAAGCATTTCGGTAAATTTTTAAAAAAATAAAATGGATGAAATTAAAAATATAGACGATAATTTACAAGAAAAAAAATTAAGTCATGAAGATAATCAGATAGCCCTCCTTAGTAAAAAGAAGAAACCTTTTCCAAGTGATAATCCTAAGGATAAGGAGAAGGAAACCATGATATCGGTTGTAATTCCACTGCTGAACGAAGAGGAATCTATATCCGCCTTGTCGGTTGAATTGGAATCCGAATTACGCCGACTTGCCGGAAGCAAATGGGAGGTTTGGTTCATTGATGATGGCTCTACCGATAATTCTTACGAGAGAATTAAAGAGATTCACAGACGCAACCATCGCTTCAAAGCTGTCAGATTTAGAAGAAATTACGGAAAGTCTGCCGCTCTTGCTGTCGGATTCCGCTTAGCAAGGGGTAAATATGTTGCTACCATGGATGCTGACCTTCAGGACGACCCGAAGGAACTTGAAAATTTACTCCGAAAAATCAAAGAGGGCTACGACCTTGTTTCCGGATGGAAAAAGAAGCGATATGACCCGATTTCCAAGACAATCCCGTCGAAAATTTTCAATTTTGTAACTTCGCTCGCCAGTGGCGTAAAACTACACGATTTTAATTGCGGATTGAAAATGTATCGCAGAGAAGTCGTCAAAACAGTTAAAGTTTACGGAGAGATGCATCGCTACATCCCTGCACTTGCATATTGGGAAGGTTTTAAAGTTACCGAACTTTCCGTGAGTCACCATCCACGGCGTTACGGTAAGACAAAGTTCGGACCGTCCCGCTTTGTCAACGGATTTCTTGATTTGCTGACAGTGCTTCTGACGACACGGTACATTAAGAGACCTCTTCATTTCTTTGGTGCTACGGGTTCATTTATTGCTCTTGTAGGACTGTTCGTCAATCTCTATTTGACCATTGAGTGGGTACTTGGAAAGACATATTTAAGTAACCGCCCATTGGCGTTGTTTGGTATAGGCATGATAATTGTCGGTGTGCAATTTATATCTACGGGGCTAATTGCCGAGCTTATTACAAAAAATATGAATGAAACTCAAGTCATTAACTATAGTATTAAAGAAAAAATATACTAAGATGTAACAAAGAGCAGTTTTCTTTGTCTATACAACAATAATATTTGGCTAATAAGGATAAAATGATGATAAAAAATTTAGCTTTTTGCTTTGTAATATTCGTAATGCTCACATCGGCGACGGAGGCACAATTTATCAATAAATTCAAAGTAGCAACGGGACTGACAACCACCTCTATACTGGGTAATAATCCCGCCAAGTTGCCTATGGTTCCAATGACTGACGAGGAGGATGCAGTAACGGGCGGAGCACTCAAACATGCTCAACCCGGTGTTGAGCTACGGTTCACATTTCCGGTAGATATGAGCGAGACGATGAGCATTCCTTTGAGTTTGGACTATACGTTTTTTACAGGCAGAGAACGCATCAATACAAGTCAGTTTATCGTTGATATTTGGACTCACTCGCTAAATATCTTTAGTATCAACACAGGTTTGCACTACGTTTTTTATAAAATGGACTTTGCCAATGCCAAAATGTACGGAGGTATGGAGGCACGTTTGTCGTTCATTCACAATATTGATACACGTGCCGAAAGAGATTATTTGGAGGACTTACTACCCGATGAAACTTGGATTGTACCAGCTAAAGAAAGTACCACTCGCTTTGGAGGTAATTTAAGATTAGGAGTCGAGGGGAAACTTCACAAAAATTTATATGTCAACACAGGTGCTGTACTTAGCGTGGTTAATCTTATCGGCAAAGATGATGCACGAGGTGAATTACTCACTCCTATCAAGTTTCTAGAGGTTCAGGAATCAACCCTGTCAAGTTTTCATATATTTATACTGCTACAATTAATTCTTTGATGAAAATCGAATCTTATAAAAGTAATTGCAGACATTTTTTGGGATACATCCCGTGCAAGCCGCATAAAAAATTTGGTGTGCACTGCCACAATTGCGAGCATTACAGCCAAACAGCAGGCAATATCTTAATCATTAAACTTGGGGCGATTGGCGATGTAATCCGTACAACCCCACTGCTGCATAAAATATGGACTGAATACCCAAATCACAGAATATGGTGGCTTACCTACAGCCCCGATATTGTTCCCGATGCAGTTGACCGCGTGTTAGATTTTACTGCGGAGTCAGTAGAAATTCTAAAGGCGATAAATTTTGATTTACTGATAAATCTTGACAAGGATTTGCAAGCGTGTGCTTTAGCCTCATCAATTCACTCTAATCATAAATATGGATTTACCATTCGAAATGGGGTACCGGCACCTACAAATAAACTTGCCGAGCATAAATTTCTCACAGGCTTGTTTGATGACGTAAGCAAAGCAAATACAAAGTCCTATTTAGATGAGATTTTCGAAATTTGTGGATGGGAATTCAAGGGAGAAGAGTATATTCTCGATTGCGACAGAAACATAAATTGGGAACTTTTCAACGACGGGAAACCGGTTGTGGGTTTAAACACTGGGTGTGGTGCAAGATGGATTTCGCGGCTATGGGCTGATGAAAAATGGGAAGCCTTGATTGAAAAATTGCAGAATGCAGGGGTCTTTCCTCTGCTCTTGGGAGGCGAGCAAGAGCATGAGAAAAATGAAGTGTTTGCCCGAAATACAAATTGTGCATATTTCGGGCATTTTTCACTAAAGAACTTTATTTCTCTTACAAATACTTGTGATACAATCGTTTCGGCAGTCACTATGGGAATGCATATTGCCATAGGATTGAAGAAAAATTTAATACTAATGAATAATATTTTCAATCCTGCTGAATTTGAACTCTACGGCAGAGGCGAAATCGTAATGCCGTCTAAACCATGCCAGTGCTACTTTAGCCCTACATGCAAAAATACTGAATATTTTTGTATGGATTATTTATCGGTCGATGCCGTTTTTCAGGCAGTTATGAGAACATTAGATAAATAAGTGTAATTTATTGGTTTAGCCATGCCCTCAAAGAAAAAAGAGCAAATTATTAATAATCTATCAATTGACACCATAGGAGCCGAAGGCCTATCAATCGGGCGTTCCAACGCTATCGTTTGCTTTGTCAAAGGTGCAGTCCCCGGCGATGTTATTGATGCGAGAGTTAAGCGTAAAAAGAAAAAGTATTATGAATGTGGTATTGCAAACATAAATAAATACTCTCAAGACAGAGTAGAGCCGCTTTGTAAGCATTTTGGGGTGTGCGGCGGATGTTCGTGGCAGAATTTAGATTATAAAAAACAGCTATTTTGGAAAAGAAAAATTATTGAAGATAATTTCCAAAGAATCGGGAAAGTTGAAATTGGCGAAATTAAGCAATACTTAACTTCGGATGAAAGATATAATTATCGAAATAAGATGGAATTTTCGTATTCAGCAAACAGATGGCTGACCAAAGAGGAAATTGCATCCAAAACAATTTTCTCAGATAAGAACTATGCTCTTGGGCTACATTTACCTAGTAGATTTGACAAAGTGCTGAATATTGAAGAATGCCACCTCCAACAAAGTGATGCTGATATTATCTTAAATGAAGTACGTAAATGGGGATATGACAATGCTTTAGACGCATATCACGTAACAAAGCGTACGGGATATCTTCGGCATTTGACCATCAGATATTCCTTATATCAAAAAGCATTTATGATTATTCTGACAACTAATGAATCTGAGTATAGAAAATCAGACTTAGTAAGAGATTTATTTGAAAAATTAAAAAATTTAGTGCCAAATATTATTTCGTTTATTCATGCAATTAATACTTCTCGAAATGCCGTTATGGTCGATAATTATAGAATTATTGACGGCGCGGATCACTTAATTGAAGAAATATTAGGCATAAAATATCGTATTTCGCCATTTTCGTTTTTTCAGACGAATTCATTCATGCTGAATAAGTTTATAAAAACTATTGTTGAGTGTGCTGAAATTACTAGCGATGAAATAGTTTGGGATTTATATTGCGGTACAGGGTCGATAACTTTACCCGCATCAAAATATGCTAAGCAGATATACGGTATAGAGTTGTCCGAACAAAGCATCGAAGACGCAAAATCTAATGCCGAGTATAATAATTTGGAAAATTGTACATTTATCGCAAAAGACTTGCATGCAAAGGACTCAGGAGCTATATTCAATGAACTACCCAAGCCCGATATAATTATTGTTGACCCACCTCGTGCCGGAATTCAACAAAATGTGATTGATACGATACTTCAGTCCAATGCGAGAAAAGTTGTCTATGTCAGTTGTAATCCTTCGACTCAGGCACGAGATTGTTCACTGCTAAAGGCAAAATACCACATTAGAAGTATTACCCCCGTTGATATGTTCCCGCATACATATCATATTGAATCAATTGCACTTATGGAAAAGCGATGAAAGATATCAAATTTAATATATCAGAAATATTTTATTCAATTCAGGGCGAGGGAACACGTTCTGGAATGCCTTGTGTGTTTGTTCGATTACAAGGCTGCAGATTGCGATGCAGTTGGTGCGATACGCCGTATGCTCTTGAAATAAAACATATTGAGAAAATTATGACTCCCGATGAAATTTTTGAGAAAATATATTCATATAACTGTAAATTTGTCGAATTTACCGGGGGCGAGCCCTTCGAACAATCCGAAATACATAGGATAATGAAAAAATTATGCGATGAAGATTTTACCGTTGCAGTTGAGACGTCGGGTTATATTGATGTAAGTGATATTGATAAACGCATAATAAAAATATTAGACATTAAATGCCCCGACTCGGGCATGTCAAAAAAAAATAATTTTAATAATTTAATAAATATCAATCCCATCGATGAAGTTAAATTTGTAATTGCTTCGAGAACAGATTTTGATTATGCCGTAAGTATCATAAATAAATATCTTTTAACCGAAAGAACTGCTTCTGTGATTTTATCGCCTGTATTCGGGAAAATGGAAAATATAAATCTAGCCGAGTGGATACTTGAGTCGGGATTGAACCTTCGTATGCAATTACAAATGCACAAATACATATGGGAGCCCCATAGAAGGGGAGTTTAATCGGCGTGAATTTTCCGGATCCGAATTATTTCGTTGAGCATTCTCATGGAATCAGTTATCGGATTTACTTTGCTTCTCTCATCATTGTGCCATTCTACGGGCAACTCTTTGATTTTAAAATCTAATTTAGTAGCTAAATATAAAATTTCGACATCAAAACCGAAACCATCAATTTTAGTTAGCGGGAAAATTGCTTCAGCGGATATAGCCGAAAAGCATTTAAATCCACATTGAGTATCATTAATGCCTTTCAAAACAAGCATTTGTACGATTTTATTAAACGTCTTACCCATAAATTCGCGATAAAAAGGCTGGCGCTTGCGAATTAACTTACTTTCGATAGCGCGGCTACCGATACAAACATCATAGCCGTTTTGTAACTCATCCAAAAGGCGTCCGGTCTCCTTTACTGGAGTAGATAAATCTGCATCTGAGAATAGTCTAAATTCACCGTGAGATCCGAGCATTCCGCGCCTTACGGCAGCACCTTTTCCCATATTTTGTCCTTGACGGATTAGAATGACTTCTGAGTAACTTTTCACAATTTCTGCGGTATTGTCTGACGAACCGTCGTCCACGACAATTATTTCATTCGTATAGTTCTGCCGGGAAAAGTATTCCAATACTATATCAAGCGTTTTACTGATGCGAAATTCTTCGTTGTAAGCCGGTATGATAAAACTCAGGTAAACGCTCATAATTAATAAATTTATTAAACAATCTACAAAAATAACAAATTAAATTCATCAATTACAAAAAAATTACGGCTGTCGCAAAAGCAAACAACCGTATTACAAGTCTCTTCACTAATTAAAAAATCAAAATCCCATGAAATCGGCACTCACAACCGTATCTTCACCTTTTAACTCACGCAATTTGCGTTGTAATGCCTGACTACGGTATTGGTCTTCCATGCTTTCAGGCGAAAGTGACTTAATTAATTTTTCAATCGTATCTATGGCGGCTTCTTTGCCTTGTTTTTCGGTTACGTCTTTTATTGTCATTTCATCATTGAATCGGACTACCTCAATCAAGTTAAATCTAATTTGGTCGCGTTCTTGTTGCGAAATGCCAATATCAGTTCGATTTATAATGCTCTGCATATAAGCACCCAAGCGGTTCATCATTTCAATGGCATTTGAGTACTCGCCTTTTAGTTCATACATATAAGCGGCGGCTTGATGTGGCCCGATTCGCCTGCCAATTGCTTCGAGATAGAAAGCATTAGGATTCAGGAATGGTTTATTGATTAGTTCCTGGGCGCTTGCAATCGTCAAATCTGCGTAATATTTAGCTTTATCCATTATGCCTGCTGTTTCATACATTTTGGCTACTCTAAGCTCAAAGTCGAGTTCCATCGGGAATTGCTTGTAGGAAATCATCTCGTCCATTTTATCGAGGATAGCTACTGCCTTGGCCGGTTCATTCATAGTTTGAAGCATGTGCGAGGCGTATGTAAGATACAAGCTGCGATATGTGTTCATCAGCCTGCGGTGAACCTCATCGTAGTAAACACTCGGATTATTAAGATTCCTCATCTTGAAACCGTATGCATGCTCTCGGCTGAAATTATCACTGTTGTCAACGTTCATGAGGCATTGTTCCATGATGTCTATGTCCATGGAAACAGCTGTTTGTGAACCTTGTGGCACTGGACATATCCGCATTGCCATACCTTCATAACGGAAGAATGGTTCAAGCCCTGAATAAGCATCCGGACCCACAGTATTTGAGAAGTAAACGGGACGTTCGAATCGGGTATTTTGTAAAATGTTAAGGATTAACTTATCTTGCACGCGGAACAAGAATATTTCTTTCCCGTCCATTTTGGTATAGCTTCTGCCTGTCCATTTGAATCTAAAATTACCGTCAGCAAGAATTGTGGGGTCATCGGTAAATCTCTCGAGAATTTCTCGCTTTACGGGTATAGTGATATTTTGAGCTTCGCCAAAATCATAAGATAATGCCTTAGGGTCAGCTTCATCAAGTACCTGCAAACTGTCGTCTGAGAAGGACAACGGGATTTTTTCCGCTCCCCAGGGCTGACGATTTTTAAGTTGGTCAACATACCAAAGTGTATTACCAAGACTAAGGTTTACGACGCGTACATCACGTCGAACCCCTATCACGTCCTGCAAGAACCATAAAGGAAATGTGTCATTATCGCCATTCGTGAATAGTATGGCATTTGGTTCGACACTTTGGAGTATATTGTACGAATAATCAAAGGGAAGATAATTTCCTGCTCTACTATGGATTTTCCATCCGCCGACTGCCATGTTTACGGGTACTAACAATAAAGAAACGATTAAAACGGGAACTGCTACCACTGTTGTGATTTTTTGCTTCCCGAGAGATTCTTTCAAACTGAAAGCACCCAATCCAATCCAAATGCACCAGACAAAGAACGAGCCCGCATAGAAATAATCACGTTCACGCGGTTGCGGGTCTTGTTGGTTTTGGGCTAATGCCGTAAGCACGCCCATAAGCAGGAACATTACCAAGTAAATAAAAGCCATTTTCGGGTCGCGCGTAAACTGAAATATTAAACCGATAAGCCCAAAGAGCAAAGGTAAAGCAAAAAATCTGATAGGGAATTGGTCGGCGTAACCAGATTTAAAATTCAATGATTGCACATCTGGGTCTGCTTTGTTGGCAAACCAAGCTGTTCCGGCATCTTGGACGTCACTCTTGCGTCCTATGAAATTCCATCCAAAATATCGCCAATACATATGATTCATTTGGTATTTAATCAGGTAGTTGATTTCTCCGGATGTATTTATGCGAGTCCATTCATTCGTTCCGATGGCTGTACCGTCTTTACGTCGTGCTTCTCCTCGTCCTGGCGGGTACCATTCACCGTAGATGTAATTACCCTTTTCATCGCGAGCAGTATAATTGCGAACAAACATCTCATCAGTTTGGTATCTCCGGGGCCAAGTCGGTGCATCGCCGTATTGTTCGCGCCCTATGTAGGATGTAAGCCGTGTCAAGTCTTTCGGTTCATTTTCATTCATCGGCGGATTGGCATTCGAACGCAGCAGGATTTGTGTATATGTAGAATATCCGAAAATAATCAGCAGAAATGCCGTTGCGGCAAGATTGAGCCATTCGACTTTCTTTTTCAATCCGTACCAAAGCAAGTAGCCAGCTCCGGCGATTGAACCGATGGCAATAATCTGCAAGAAAATTGAATCTTCAATAGCATATTCGCGTGCTTGAGTTTTACCCGCTGTATGACCTGCTAAAAATGCCGGTATCCACTTTATAATAAAAGGATAAATTATGAAAAATATGACAACCGAAATAATAGTCATCAATATAAATGAGCCGACTGAGAACTTGTACTTCCGGAAATATACCAACATCACAAGTGAGAAAATCGTCAAAATACTAAGCAAGTGCACACCAATCGAAAGCCCTATCAAATATGCAATCAATAGGAGATACCGCTCATGACCGGGGTGGTCGTGTTTTTCGTTCCAAACCATCATCAACCATACGATTGCGGCTACAAAAGTAAGTGATGTGGCATAAACTTCGGATTCAACGGAATTGAACCACATTGTATCACTGAATGTGAGAGCCGCTGCAGCAACAAATCCGGAACCGAAAACAGCAATGGCTTCACCAATGTTATCGGGCTTTTTATAGAAGTTCAAGATTACTTTCACGGTTATAAGATACGCAAATAGTACTGTGAAAGCACTCGAAAATACTGCAGCAAGATTGACTTTCCACCCCGGGTCGCCAAATGGGATCAAATTATGAAACACATTCCCGATTAGTAGAAATACTGGAGTCCCCGGTGGGTGAGGTACTTGTTGCCAAATTGCTGCCGAAGAAAATTCGCCGCAATCCCAGAAAGGAACTGACGGCTGGACAGTCAAAATATAGACTACTGCTGCAAGTGCGAACGAAGCCACCGCAAATACTCTGTGGAGGGTTTTATTATCCATTTAAAAATCCATTTATACTTATAAATTATATTCTATCTAAATATGTAAAATCATAGAATTTAAATATAATTAATCTATTCATTTTGGCAAAGAAATAAACGTTATAGGTGTTGAATTATCGATTTTTTTTCGATTATACGTCATAATATCATGAAAATACTCATTTTATTCGTAACATTTATCATCGCTTCGCTCAACGCATGTAATGCTGGGAGGTTGAGTGGTGATATGTTGGAAAAGGAGAACATTATGGCGAACGTTGAATTGGATAGTGCAACCTTTGGTGGTGGTTGCTTTTGGTGTGTAGAAGCTGTATTCCAACGGCTCGAAGGTGTTGAGAAAGTCGTTTCGGGGTATTCCGGCGGAAAAACCGAAAAACCGACCTATAAGCAGATTACAACGGGGGAAACGGGCCACGCAGAAGTGGTTAGAGTATTTTTCGACCCCGTCAATATAACATTTGAGGAACTGCTCGAAGTATTTTGGAAAACCCATGACCCGACAACACTCAACCGACAGGGGGCAGATGTTGGTACTCAGTATCGCTCGGTAATCTTTTATCACAATGATGAGCAAAAGCAACTTGCCGAACACTACAAGGAGCGTATTACAAATGAGAAAATTTATGACGCACCGATTGTAACTGAAATCAGCCCTTTGCTCAATTTTTACGAAGCCGAAGATTATCACCAAAACTACTACAATGATAACATGCACCAGCCGTATTGCTCTTTTGTCATAACGCCAAAGGTACGGAAGTTGGAGCAACTTTTCAAAGAGAAGTTAAAAAAATAGCTCCTGTGGTGAGGAGCTATTTTATATCAGGTTACAATTTTAAAAATATCCTGCGTTTGATAACAGAACCCATCTTGACACGCAAAAAATATACACCTGAAGATAAATGGTTTATGTCTATTGTTTCTATCTGTGAAGGATTATTAAATTCCAATAATGTTCGACCGGTCAAATCATTTATAGCAACATAGTCAGCATAAAGCGGAGGTGAAAAATTAATCATTCCGTCATTTGGATTCGGGAATAATGATAGTTCACCATCTATTGTATTTAGATAATCTTCTACTGAAGTGGTTTTTATTAGCGGAATTTTGAGTAAACTATCCTGATAATATAATCCTGCATGTGCCAATATTCTATTACGGTCTATAAAGTCAAACGAAAAAAACGGGTAGCGCCCAAATTCATCAGGTATTTTACCGGAAGGCGCTAAATCGTGCCAAGTTTTCCCCCCATCAGTTGTTTGAAATATTATGTGTGAATACCCTAGAAAAACACCAACATAATCGTCATAAAATTTAACTTTTTTAATTGAATTGCCGCCACCGTATAACCAATCAATATCATCTTTTACGAAAGTTCTTGTCCATGTATTACCGCCGTCATACGTGTAGTCTACGATAATTTTATACAAAAAACAAGTGTCGCAGTCTTCTTTTGCCATGCCAATAATGCAGCCTTCGTTGATATTCTTGAAGTGAAACCCACGTATAGCAGTCAAAGTATCATGATAAATAGTTCGCCAAGATTTACCGCCATCTGTGGTAAGGTTAGCGGTACTATGTTGTGGCGGAGAAGTAGATGGAAGCAAGAATACGTCCTTGTCAATGGCTTGTATTAAATCTCCTGCCCTTACAAAATCGGGGAACTTAGGCGAAAGAACCCAAGACTTACATGAATCATAAGTTATTGCTAATTCGGATATCGCGCACATTACTCCGTGCTCAGGATTTAACATAGAAAAAGCAAAGAAACCTCTATCTGCTCCGGTTTCAATTATTTCCCATGAATTACCCATATCTGTACTTCTATAAATAATACTTGTATCAGAGGGTTCAAGGTGCAGTAAAAATCTTGTTGTCATCACCATGTATTTATCCGAAACGTAAATTTGACCCAAGTAGGCATTTCGCCGTATGATTACACCGTTTTCCCTTTCATAATTTGGTACTATGAAAATCTCTTCCCAATATTTTCCGCCGTCAGTTGTTCTGAATACCCACGGTGTTTTGGCACCGTATCTGCAAAACAGATAGCCTGTTAATGAATCAATAAAACCAATATCATGCGGGTGTCCGTACTTTTTATTGAAAGTTTTGCCTCCATTACCTATAACTTCCCAGCCTTCACCAAGCCATATAGGTGGATTAGTGTAAGTATATGACTTTTGAAAAAATAAAATCAGTGTGGCAACTATCATGATAAAAAAAGTTTTGAGTTATTCATAAATTATTCCTTACGAATCAAAAGACCAATTCTCGAAACGTGTGATACCTCCTTTGCAAGGCTCATGCTCACAATTAAATTCGGGTTCTGTTGAGTTAGCGTGTATTTGGACTACTATCGTCGCTAAAAAGCTAACAAACATCAAATTTATAAAATTATTTAAACACATAAATACTCCTTTACAAAAAAAATTAAACATACTCTTCTTACAAAATTATTTAATTTTCTTAAAAAACAAATTAATTGTTTTTAATTTAATTGATGAAGTTATTAATAATTTATGTTTTCCTAAAAATTTTTAATCTTCTACAGATTTTTTCTTAAATTGTGACAAAATATCAATACCGGTAGCATTTTCCAGCATTTCGCTGAGATTGACGACTGCCTCGGGAATTTGATTAACCACGCGAGTAAGAGGTGCATTTTGAGAGCCGCCGGAATCAATTACGCTGATTTTGTCAATCTTAACGTCTTTTACCGTACTTACTAACTGGCTGACAATTTCGGGTAGCATATTGAGCATAAATACTCTGTCGCCTTTGCCTTGTGCTGATAGATAAGCGGCGATTTTTTGGTTAATTACGTTAATTTGTGCTTCGCCATCGGCTAAGATAGTAGATGCTTTTCCTTTTGCTTCGAGTTCCATTGCTTCCTTTTTGGCTTTTGCCGGCTCGATAATATCAGCCATAAGTCTTTTCTTTTGAAGAACGATGCGCTCTTCTTCGAGTTCCTGCTCGAATTCTACTTTGGCTTTATATCCTGCTACTTCAGCTTCCTTTTCCTTTACAACGGCGAGTTTTTCGAGTTCGGCTTTTTTGATACGGTATTCGTTGTTTTCGATTTCGATTTGTTTATCTGCTTGTACGCGGGAGATTTTGACGTTTTGGTCAGTAGTGATTTGAGCTTGTTCAATATTTAGTTTAGCCGTGGCACGAGCTTTTTCAGCACGCTCACGAGCTAAAGCTTCAGCTTCTTCGGAAGCGGCTTGTTTATTGGCTTCAGCGATGTAAATGTTTTGTGCTGCAAGTATTTGAGCCTGCTCGATTTCCTGCTTTGCTTTAGCTTTTGCCTTTTCTGCACGCTCTTCGGCTTGTGCTTGGGCTTCAAGAGTAACGGCGTCTTTCATAGATTGGGCAATTGAGACGTTTTGTTGCGATTCGATTTGCGCCTTTTCGATATTTTGTTTGGCGATGGCTTTAGCTTTTTCGGAGCGTTCTAAAGCGGTAGCTTCGGCTTCGCTTGATTCAGCCATTTTCTCGGCTTCGATTTTTTTTGCACGGGCGATGACTTCGGCAGTTTTACCGCGACCGATTGAATTAAGATAGTCATTATCGTCGGAAATGTTGGTAATTTTGAGTGTATCGAGTTGCAATCCGAGTTTTTGGAGGTCAATTTCTGCTTCATCCATAAGGCTTTCGGCGAATTTAAGTCTATCTTCGTTGACTTCTTCAGGAGTGAGTGATGCAAGAATACCGCGCAAGTTACCTTCGAGAGTATCTTTCGCAATCGCATGTATTTCACTGTCGCTGCGAGTCAGGAATCTCTCGACCGCATTGCCGAAAGCAGGTTCGGACGAGGCAATTTTAATGTTTGCAATTGCCTCGACGCGTAAGGGGATACCGCCTTTGGAATAGGCATTACTTACCTGAAGCTCGATTGGAATTGTCTCTAATGACATTCGGGTGGCTTTTTCCAATAGTGGAATTTTAAAGGTTCGTCCGCCGCGAATTGTTCGGTAGCCGACGATATCGCCGGCTTCGGTTTTGCGTTTTCTGCCTGATAGTATGATAACTTCGTTGGGGTGAGCAATAAGCAAAAGTTTGCTTATCATGAAAATTACCGTCAGGATGGATAATCCTGCAATAATTGCGATTGTGATGATAAATTCTAACATTGTCAATCCAAAAAAATTATAAATCTGATTTCGTTATTATTGCGTCGTTGTTTGCAATATCAATTACAAGTACGGTTTCACCGCGTATGATTTCGTCAGTTTCGGAGATTTCCGAGACGAGTGCTGTAAGCTCGCGTGTTCCTAAAGGAGTTGAAATCAATACTTTGCCGCGCTTACTTTTCGATGCGGTAAGCACGACACGTCCAATTCTACCCTTCATATCCGATAATGTCAGAGAAGTTCCCGATTCAGTATTGCGGATGTACTTCATCAAGATGTATCCCATTGCTCCCGAGAATAACCCCATTCCGAGCGATGAGAGCAAGGTAACAATTGTGTTCATCTCCAGCCAAGTCAAAACAGTACCCGTTAATCCGAAAAAAGAAAGGAAGAAAATTATGTTGCGAAAGCTGAAAAACTTGGCGGCTTCAGCTAATAAGCCGGAGCCTTCGAGTTCGATATGGTGTGAGCCACCATCAAGAGAGGCATCATGACCGACATCGCCCGAATGGTCGCTTCCGCCCGAGAAAAATGAGAATACAAGGAATATTCCTCCGAATATCAAAGCCGCTAAATATATAGCAAACATTTTTTCTCCGTCTGCATAAAATAATAAGCTAAATTAAGCAAAAATATCCTTTTATTCAAGTCATTTCGGCTATATATTTTCGGATATCTTCAAGCGATGATATATCATCGCCTTCAGGCAGTATCGCCAAGAACTTGTCGTCGCCTTCGTTACCTTTTATAGTATATTTGCCGCGGACGATGATTCTGAAAACAGGTTTGTTCATGTCAGTAAAATAGACTAATTTTCCCAGACCCGCGAGGTAATCTATAAACTTCTTGTCAATGAAATTATCTAAGTATGCCGAATGGACATTCCGACCTTCAAGACACCCTTCTTCATATTCGAAATACACTACTCTCATATTAATTTTTGTTCATTTTCAGCTATTGTTTTTATTGCATCTATAGTGTAATTAATATCTTCAATTGTTGTAAAAAATGACGGACTTAATCTTACGCATCCGTGGGGTTCAGTGCCAATATATTTTCTGATTAACGGCGAGCACATAATTCCCGAGCGACATGAAATACCGTAATTGGTTTCAAGCCAATAATTTACTTCATCGGGATTTAAATTTCCGATATTGAAACTTATTAATGAATTAATATTATTTTCCGGATTGTAATATATTTTAATATTTGATATTTTTGATAATTCTGTGTTAAGTAGCTTTATAAATTCATACTTGTGCGCATATATGTTTTCTATTCCGATTTTCTTTATTTCATTTATACCGGCAAATAAAGCTATAATCCCCGGAATATTCGGAGTGCCTGATTCGTATTTATAGGGTAAGTCATCGGGTTGTACTATTGATGAGCTTTTGAAGCCCGTACCGCCGAATTTTAGAGGTCCGGGGTTTGTATCTTTCCGAATAAACAGTCCTCCGCTACCTTGTAATCCATAGAGTGCTTTGTGACCCGTGAATGCGAAATAATGGCAATTGATTTCGTCCAATTTAATCGGAATGAGCCCCGATGATTGCGAGCCGTCAACAACTAAGAGGCAAGCACATTTGTCGGCAAGGACCGAAATTGCTTTAATATCGGTGAGCGCTCCCGTAACGTTCGAGCAATGATTGATAGCTATTAACTTTGTGTCAGGTCCTATGACTTTTTCGATTTCAGAGACTGTCACATTGCCGTATCTATCACAACCAACAAATGATATCTCGCATCCATAACGACGTTCAAGTTCTTTAAGCGGTCGCAAGACGGAATTATGCTCGATTGCGGTAGTCACGATTTGGCATTTCTGCTTAATCGAACCCAAAATCGCAAGATTTAATGCTTCGGTGCTTCCCGATGTGAACACAAAGTTATAGTTTGAGTTAGCACCGAAAAAATCTAAAATTAACCCTCTCGTTGAGCCGACAATGCCGCGTTTTATAGAAGATGAACCCGTTCTGCCATAGTTTTCGGGGAAAGTATGTAAATGTTCAGCAAGCGATTCGACCACCGCTGCCGGCTTCGGGTAGCTCGTTGATGCATTATTCAGATATACTTTCATAATAATTCTTTTTCGTTCACAATGATAAATTGGACAAAATAAGGAACTTTTTATTATTTTGGCACGGTTATTTAAGCATATTCGTTAATATAAATTTAGAATGGAACATTCGAAATCAGACAGGCAACTTTACTACCGATTGGCAGAGCACAATGTCAGCCAGTTTATCGTATTTATAATCATGTTTTCTGGCATTCTCGTTATTTCATTTCATACTTCCTTGGATTTGATTCAAAACCTTGTGGTAGAAGATTATCTCGAAGGAAAGGTTTACAATAGAGGTGAAGAACTTGATTTCATGAAGCAATCCTCTGCTAACCAAAAAAAAACGAATCTATATACTTCATGGGCGATTGACATATACCTCGGCACTCCGCAAGAGTCTCGCTATTGGTTCAATCCCACATTATCATTGCTTGTGCCAATCGGACTTTTTGCTTTTTGGCTCGCTCTTATTATATCATCGCTGATGCCGTTAAGCATCGGACTTATACGGCATAAAATCGAGAGGGAAGTAATCCACGTACTTGATACTATTCATTACAAGATTCATGGATTTTACTCGAGTGACGACAACCGCGATCTCATCAACGAAATTTCCAGTGCCGATACACGTGCTGCTCACGACTTTGCGGAACGGTGGGATATTTTGCACGAAGATATCGCATCACTACAAAAAGTACTCCGATGGCTTAAAGGTACATTCGCTTACAAACTAACGCATCCGTGGAGCGGCTTAAAATTCTATCTGCGTTTTTATTTTACTGAAAAATACAGCAATGTAATACTTGGACTCGTGTATATCGGTGCAGCGATTTTGATTATCATCATCGGGATGCGTGGTTTGAAATTTATTCCATCTACCCAGCCATCACTTGTATTTTTCGCCCTCGGATTGGAATTTTCCGTCCTTCTTACTTACGCTTTTGCGGTAATGTATAGCCGTAGTGAAAATGAAGGAGAGCGAGAAAAACATAAAAATAAATCCGCTACTTCGAGCTTCTTTTTGGCTGATGAATTTGGAAATTCAAAAGAAATTGAGAATCTTTTGAGAGCGTATATTCGTATCCCAAAAACTGAAAAATTTTCAGAAAAAAAAGAATAAAGGCAAATAGATGACCGACCAATTTTCAGGTGATTTCGATTGCATGGTAATCGGTGCTCACCCTGACGATGCAGAGCTATGCTGCGGTGGTACCATCGCTAAATTAACTTCCGAAGGCAAAAAAGTTGTGCTTGTGGATTGTACTCGCGGCGAAATGGGAACTCGCGGAAACGGTGAACTACGATTATCGGAATCACAAGACGCCGCAAGGATTTTGGGTGTCGAAGAAAGAATTAACCTCGGATTTCGTGACGGGTTCATTCGTATTGACGAAGAACACTTGTACTCGATGGTGCAGACTATACGTAAATATCGTCCAAAAATCATTCTTGTACATCCATGGTTCGAAAGGCACCCCGACCATGAGAATTTGCACAGATTGTTCCGTGATGCCATGTTTAAGTCGGGATTGCGGAAATATGTGACTGAAGATGCCGGAAAAGTACAAGATATTTTCCGTACACGAAGAATCTTTTGCTACATGCAGGCATACCAATTTCCGAAGTTGCCGGATTTTTTCGTGGATATAAGCGATGTACACCATATCAAGCTCGATGCTATACGAGCTTTCTCATCACAAGTATTTGTGGAAGGCAAGCATGAAAACGAGCCTCGTACACGGCTGTCGAGCCCGGAATTTATGGACGAACTTGTCGCACGAGCACGCTATTTTGGCGGTATTTGCGGAGTAAAATATGCCGAAGCCTTTCTTACGGTCGAACCGCTTCTGCTTCCCGGCTTGTCAAGGTTGTTGTGAAGTTTTAAGCACTTTTTCATAGCTTCAACTCTGCAATACAATTTTATATTTCTTTAATGCTTTATCTTCTTGTAAATTAAGTGTGTAAGTACACGCGATTGTAATTAATCAACGCTCAAAGATAAATATCCTGAGATATTGCGTAAATTTAATTTCGGATATGATGATAAATATTTATTTGAATGAATTGAATAATCTTGCTTCTGCGTAGTAGGATTTGTTGTTGTTTTTGTTTTATTTGTAAGATAAGAATTTCACAATTTTATTTAAATAAAACAAAATGACGGAACTTATTTGGGATGGAAAATACAAGGACGGCAAAAAGGTAACTCCCGTACGAATTGCCCTTCCATTTCAGACCATTGAAACGATTAACGAAAGTACGGCAGACCGTGAAAAGCGGGTATCTTCTCTTTTTGACCAGAAAGAAGATACAGGCAACTGGCGAAACCGGCTTATCTGGGGCGATAAAAAATATGTGCTGCCAAGTTTGCTGCCGGAGTTTGCCGGAAAAGTAAACCTCATTTACATTGACCCGCCCTTTAATGTGGGCGCCGACTTTTCTTTTACAGCGACAATCCCAAACTATGATTTAAATGCAGGTCAGAACTATGATTTAAATGATTCAATGAAAACTATGATTAAGGAAAATCACAGTCCATCAAAAAATCAACTTAAACTATGATTTGATTGATTAAATGAACACTATGATTGTAAAACAGGAATATCCATTAAGTGAACTGACGGGCAAAATCATTGGCTGCGCAATAGAAGTGCATAAACATTTGGGAAATGGATTTCAGGAAGTGATTTATCAAAGAGCATTGGATATTGAAATGCGTTTGCAGGGATTGGAATTCAGTCGTGAGCATGAAATGGAAATTCAATACAAAGGCGAACATATAGGAACACGACGGGTTGACTTTTTTGTGGAAGGCAAAATAATGGTAGAATTAAAAGCAGTTGTTCAACTGGAAGATGTGCATTTAGCTCAGGCAATAAATTATCTTGAAGCGTATGGGTTGAA
>CAZWXI010000025.1:19089-30434 GCA_964637845.1 uncultured Hyphomicrobiales bacterium
CTTACAGTTTAAAAGAGTGATGAAACCAAAATCACAGTCCATCAAAAAATCAACTTAAACTATGATTTGATTGATTAAATGAACACTATGATTGTAAAACAGGAATATCCATTGGAAGATGTGCATTTAGCTCAGGCAATAAATTATCTTGAAGCGTATGGGTTGAAAATAGGATTGTTAATCAATTTTGGAAACACATCCTTACAGTTTAAAAGAGTGATGAAACCAAAATCACAGTCCATCAAAAAATCAACTAAATCATAGTTAAGACAATGACAAAGAAAAAATCCAATTCATTGCAAAGAGATACGTTCAACATTCAGAAACAGTTGAGCACAGCCGTTTGTGTTCCTGCCATTCGGGAAGCGGTTAAAGCATGGCGTGCCGACAAATACAAAGGCATAACCGATACTACAAGAGAACTGCTGAACTTTTGGTTTCACACCGACCATGTGATGCGCAACGGAACTGTTTTTCGTTACCACACGGCACAGCGTGAAGCCATTGAAACATTGATATTCCTTTATGAAGTGAAGAAAATCCGCAACAGGAAAGATTTACTGGAAACCTTTGCCTTTAACACAAAAGACTTACGGTTGCCGCCTTATGATGAGTTTGCCAGGTACTGCGTAAAAATGGCCACCGGAAGCGGTAAAACGAAAGTGATGGGGTTGGCAATCGTTTGGCAATTCGCCAATGCCGTAAGAGAAGATGAAACACAGTTTGCTAAGAACTTTTTGCTACTTGCGCCCAATGTAATTGTGTTTGACCGTTTGCGTTCAGATTTTGAAAGCGGAAAAATATTCAGAACTGACCCCTTAATACCCAGACATTTTCAATGGTGGTGGGAAATGGAGTACTACATGCGGGGTGATACCGAACGGACAAACAGCCAGGGCGCATTGTATCTGACCAATATTCAGCAGTTTTACGAAAGAGGAAGCAAAAAAGAGAACGGGGAACCGGATATTATGACCGCCATGTTGGGTTCACAGCCACCGGCAAACAAAACCGAAATATCCGACTTTGATGAACGTATTGCAAAACGTGACGGCTTGCTGATGGTGCTGAATGATGAGGCGCATCATACACACGATGAAGAGAGCGAGTGGAATAGTTTTATCCGGAAGCTGCACATGAAGAAACCGCTTGCCGCACAACTTGATTTTTCGGCAACACCACGATACAGCAAAGGAAGTTTGTTCGCATGGACAGTTTTTGACTATCCACTAAAACAAGCTATTCTGGATAAAATTGTGAAGCGACCCATAAAGGGAATTTCAAAAATTGATGAAGCGAAATCGGATATTGCAAGCGTTCGCTACAAAGGATTTTTAACCGCAGGCGTTGAAAGGTGGAGAGAATACGCTGACCAACTCGAACCGTTAAAGAAAAAGCCGATACTCTTTGTGATGATGAATAACACAGATGAGGCAGACGACATTGGCGATTGGCTCAGGACAAAGTTTCCCAAAGAGTTCGGAGGAGATAAAACGCTTGTCATTCATACGGACAAATCAGGTGAAGTTTCCAAAAAGGACCTAGACGCAGCACGAAAAACGGCAAGAGATGTTGATCATGAAAAAAGTTCTGTAAACGCTATTGTCTCCGTGCTTATGCTTCGTGAGGGCTGGGACGTTCAAAATGTAACCATTGTAGTTGGCTTGAGACCCTACACCGCCAAAGCCAATATTTTACCGGAACAGACCATTGGCAGAGGTTTACGTTTAATGTTTCGAAATTTGATAGGAAGTTACAATGAGCGAGTTGATATAATTGGTAATAAGGCGTTCATGGAGTTTGTTGAGGACTTGGAAAAACTGGAAGATTTAAATTTTGATACCTTCCAGATTGGAAAGGACAAACTGAAAATCCTGACCGTTCAACCGATGGAGCACAAAAAAGATTTTGACATTGGTATTCCAGACATTTCACCGATACTTGGACGGAAGAAATCTTTGGCAGAGGAAATCGCTGAAATTGATGTAATGAAATTCAACATCAATAAGCTACCATTAAAAGGGAAAGAAATTGAGGACACGAAAACATTTATCTACGAAGGCAGGGACATTCTCACAGATGAAAAACTTTTAGAAAGAGAATATTCAATACCCCCCGCACAGACAGCCGAAGAAGTAATCGGATACTATGCAAGAAGAATAACACAAAACATTAAATTACCCTCACAGTTTGCTGTATTAGCTCCTAAAGTGCGTGATTTTTTTGAACGGAAAGCATTCGGCAGGACCGTTGACCTGAACGACCAGAATGTAATACTTGCCATTAGCAGCAACATAGCGAGCTATGTTGTAATAAAAGAGTTTGAAAAGGCATTGCGTGAAATAGTGATTGAACAAAAAGAGCCGCAACTATTATCCGACAGCCGTTTACTTTCCTCCACTCCACCATTTCCGACATCAAAAAAAGTTCTGGAAGCCAGGAAAACCATTTTCAACTACACGCCATGCGACAATGACTTTGAATATGCTTTTGCCAAATTCCTTGACAAAGCAGAGGACATTACAGCATTTGCAAAACTTCCCGAACAGTTTGGATTTTGCATACAATACACAGACACCCTTGCAAATATCAGAAACTATTTCCCTGACTTCATTGCCATCGCAGACAACAACACAAAATGGGTGATTGAAACCAAAGGCAGGGAAGATATTGAAGTGCGGCTCAAAGACAACGCAGCAATTAACTGGTGCAAGACTGCAACCGAACTAACAAAGGAGAAGTGGAACTACATAAAAGTTCCGCAAAAAGAATTTGAGCAGTTGAAATCTGATGAATTCGCAGACCTTTTGTATGTATGAAGCCGAATATTATTGAAAATTAATAATAAAATCATTCTGCTTATTATTAACGAATCATTCTAGCAAACAATAGTAAAATAGCTACTGTTCTAAATTTCATTTCTTTCTTTGCTGCCCCGCGAGGACTCGAACCTCGACTCTTCTGATCCAGAGTCAGACGTGTTGCCGGTTACACCACAGGGCAATTACGCTACAAAAATAGCAATATTTTCGGATATGGAAAATTTTTTGTTTGTAAAATATGATAATTCGATTTTTTGATTATTCCGAAATTTTCCGTTCAGCCAACAGTTGTAAGCCGAGTTCCTTGAGTTGCTCATCAACAACAAACGATGGCGAACCATCCATCAGCGAAAGTCCGCTCGTAGTCTTTGGAAATGCAATCACATCGCGAATGTTGTCGGTCCCCGCAAGTGTCATGACAATTCTGTCCAAGCCGAGCGCAATGCCACCATGAGGCGGAGTGCCATACTTGAGTGCCTTGATAAAGAAGCCGAATTTCTCTTCAATTTCCTGCTCGCATAATCCAAGCATATTAAACATTTTCTGCTGAAGCTCGCTACTAAATATTCTTATACTGCCTCCGCCAAGTTCGGCTCCGTTGACAACTAAATCGTATGCTTTTGCTCTGACCATACCCGGCTCAGTATCCAACAGCGGAATATCCTCGTCAAGTGGCGAAGTAAAGGGATGGTGCATAGCTACCCAACGTTCGGCTCCATCATCATACTCGAAAAGCGGGAAATCAATCACCCAATGGAAGGAGAAATTAGTTTTAACGGCATCCATAATGCCGAGACGTTTAGCACACTCTAATCTTAAAGCACCGAGAATGGTTTGGGCTCGACGCCTTTTGTCCGAAGAAATAAAGACGATATCGCCATCCTTTATTTCAAGCTCATTGATTAAAGTGCTAAGTATATTATTACTCACGAACTTAGCTATAGGTGAATTTATTTCACCAGATAAATACTTGATCCAAGCTAAACCCTTTGCGCCATATTTTTTTGCAAATTCAGTAAGCTCATCAATATTTTTACGAGAAAACTCCGCTCCACCGTCAACTTTGAGTGCGATGATATTGCCACCTTTCCCAATAGTGTCGTTGAACACCTTAAATTCAGTATTACGAACAATGTCGGTAACATCTTTTAATTTCATTCCGAAGCGTAAGTCTGGTTTATCGCTTCCGTAATTGCTCATTGCTTCGTCGTAACTCATTCGTATAAATGGATTTACGATATCATAATTTAATACTTCTTTCCATAACCTTACAATAAAACCTTCAATCAAATTCAAAACATCTTCACGGTCACTAAATGACATTTCGACGTCAATTTGAGTAAATTCGGGCTGACGGTCTGAACGTAAATCTTCATCACGGAAGCACTTAACTATTTGCACATATCGTTCGAAACCGGATAGCATCAAAATTTGTTTGAAAATTTGAGGTGACTGCGGTAATGCATAGAATTTCCCTTTGTTAATTCGACTTGGGACTAAGTAGTCACGAGCTCCTTCGGGAGTGGACTTCATCAGAACTGGGGTTTCAACTTCGAGAAAGTCGTTATCCTCAAAATACTTATGGCATATTTGATATACTTGATTTCTTACAATGAAGTATTTCTGCATTTCGGGACGACGCAAATCCAAGTATCTGTAGCGAAGTTTTGTTTCTTCGTTGGTCTCGATGCCGTCTTCAATTGGAAACGGCGGTAATTCGCTGCGATTTATAATTTCGAAATTCTCGACCAGCACCTCTACCAAACCCGTAGGAATTTTAGTATTTGGATTGGAACGCATCCTTACAGCACCTTCAACCCAAATGACAAATTCATCACGAATATCTTTAGCTTTTTCGGCTAAATCCGGACGATTTTCGGGTTCGATAACAATTTGCACTATCCCCCATCTATCTCGCAAGTCTATGAAAATTAAGCCGCCTAGATCCCTTCTCGATGCTACCCATCCGTTTAAAACAGCTTTTTCGCCGCAATTTTCGGGTCTGATATTCCCACATCTAAAATTCCTTTTTCTGAAAAGCATGATTTCTCCAAATAAACAATACGTAAATTAATTCAAATCTCTTTTGATCACAACCAACGTTCTATCATCGGTATATTCCTTTCCATCAGCGAATTTTTGTACCTCTTCAATGATATGCAAAGCAATAGATTTAGCATCAATATCTTTATATTTTCTAATGAGTTGCACCAATTTCTCCTCGCCAAAGAAATTTCCGTTAGCATCAATAGCTTCGGTAATGCCGTCGGTATAAATCGCAAGGATGTCACCTGGTCTCATTATTATGTTCTCGACATTGAATTTCTGATTTTTTACAATGCCGAGTAAACCTCCCGTCGGCTCAAGAAATTCATGCGAATCTTTATCGTGTCTGTAATAAATCGGAGCACAATGACCTGCATTTGCATACAAAACAAGACGATTACTCGTCAAAGTTAGCTCGCAGTAAAAGAGTGTTACAAATCGCTCATACGGGAATGTTTCATAAATTAAAGTGTTCAAACGCGAGAATAAAGTAGAAATTTTCGGCGTAAAAGCCTGAGCCATTCGCATCGCGCCCGAAACGAAGAGAGCCTGAATAGCGGCAGGTAACCCCTTACTTGCGGCATCGCTAATCACTATGCCGATACGTTCTTCCTCGTCATCATTGTTCTTTAAATAATCAAAATAATCACCACCGACTTCGCTATCTGGGATGCAAACACCATAGATTTTATAGTCTTGAAACTCGAGATAGTGCTCAGGCAAGAGACTCCTTTGGATTTCTGATGCCTTATAGATATCTCGTTGAAATTTCTTCTGTTGCTCCTGTGAGCTTAGACTACGTATCGTAATTGTGGCAATGCTCGAAATAACCGACAATACCTCATAGAAGGACTGTAATATTTCATTCGCATTGAAACCGAGAACATATTGGAAATATTTCCCTTTTTGTGTCTTAATTATTTCACCTACGCCCGTCACGGAGTAAATCACAATACCCTTTTCAATCAGTACAGGGTCAATTTCGCGATTCAACGTGGTTCGCTTTTCGGCAAGCTCTCTTAAAATGGGCTGGTCCTCAATCTTAACGGTATAATTATCGGGAATTTTTTGAACATTACCATGCTGGAAACGCAGAATGTAAGTGCCATCGGAAATGTTGGCTTCCCAAATTCTACCTCCAATAATTTCAAATTGTTCGTTGTTTACTATTTCGCAAACTAAGTGTTTGAGGAAATCTATTTCATTGTCAAAGTTACCGGTTGTGATTTTTTCTACTAATTTGTATATCTCTCTTTGGTTAATGCTCTCGCCGTAATTCATTCAATTTGCCTACTTAATTCAACAATCCTGCTTCCTGCAATGCGGTTTTGATTAATTTTTTGTTGCCAGCAGTAATGGGCACCAACGGCAATCTCAAATAATCCTTTAACATACCCATTTGAGCCAGTGCGGACTTTACGGGTATCGGATTGGATTCAACAAAGTTCAGCATCATCAAATCCAATAATTTATAATGTATCTCGCGAGCTTGAGCCCATTTGCCTTTGAGCGCCAATCTTGTCATTTCGGAAAACTCAGCCGGCGCATAATTCGAAATAACCGAAACTACTCCCTTGCCTCCTAAAGATATTACAGGCAATGTGAGAACATCATCACCTGAGAAAAGATTGAATCCGTCGGGAGAGTATTTTATTATTTGAGACATCTGCTCCAAATCGCCCGATGCCTCTTTTGTGGCAACAATTTGCTTGCATTCCTCGGCTAATCTCAACTGAGTTTCAGCTTGAATATTTACTCCTGACCTGCCGGGTACATTGTAAATAATTATCGGGATGTCAACTTTCTCGGCAACTGCCATATAATGATGATAAAGCCCTTCCTGTGTCGGCTTGTTATAATAAGGAGCAACGAGCAATATTCCGTCGGCACCTTGCTCCTTTGCCAAGATAGTGAGGTCAATAGTGTCAAATGTGTTATTGCTCCCTGTACCGGCAATAATAGGCACTTTACCTGAAGCGATTTCGACAGCTTTGACAATGAGAGCAATTTTTTCGGTCTTGGAAAGCGTTGCACTTTCGCCTGTCGAGCCGCATATCACAAGCCCTTCGACTTTTGAGTCAATCTGGTGCCTAACTAATCGCTCAAATGCATCGAAATCAATTGATAAGTCCTTTTTGAAAGGAGTAACCAATGCAGTTATAGTGCCGTTGAGTTTTGAACTAATCATTTTTTGTCTCCCTTACTACTATTGTTTCATTAATTTATAAATCAATTCCAATTCGAATTGATTTAATATTACAAAATAATAAAAACTTTTCAACTAAAAAAGATATTATTTTATAAATCTTGCAACCAATTTTCAAGTTTTTCTAAAGATTCGGTAATATTAGCACAATAATTTTGTACAAAGTCGCTTTCCAACTGCTTTGTACCGTTATTTTTGCGAGAAGCCTCTAAAGCTTTGGCTCCATTAAAGTCCACAAAAGCAAGTCTGGCAGTTAGTTCCTCAGGTTGACGTCCGAAATCAGTACCCGGAAGAAAAGCAATGCCGGTATCATCGAGCAATTTATTACATAATTCCACGGAGGTATAAACATCATGTTTCATCAGCCGTTCACGATAATTGGCGAAATCAGGAAACATATAAAAGGCACCATGCACAGCGGGATATGTAACTCCTAATTTATCAAACTTATTGGAAATATACCTATAAATATCTCTTAAAATTCTCCGAGCATGAATCAAATAATCGTCCATCCAAATACCGCCGTTGAATGCGGTTATCGCGGCATATTGTATAGGGGCGCTTGTGGAAGTGTAAGTTTCGCTTGCAACTGTACTGATTGCATCGCGTAGCCAATATAAATTCTCAGGGAACGAAAATATTCCGAGCCTCCAACCACCTGCACCACACCATTTGCTGAGCCCGGAACTAATAACTGTTCCTTCGGGGTAATACCTTGCGATGGATACATGTTGTCCGTTATAATGCAACATACCGTAAATTTCGTCCGAAATCAAGATAACTTTGTACTTGCGCGCTACTGCCGCTAATTCTTTTAATTTCTCCGTCGGATATGTGTTGCCCGTAGGATTAGCGGGATAATTTAAAATGACAATCCTCGGCTTATTCGGGTCAACTCGACAAATCATATCGAGTTTTTCAGGTGAAAGACGATAGTTATCCTCTTGCTTTGTGGTTACCCAATGCACATGACGCCCGATTATTCTTGCTTGCGGTGAGTAGGATACCCAACTCGGTGTAGGGATAATTACATCACCGTAATAAACCAATTGCAACAAAAAAATCAATTCTTTTGAACCTGGACCAATTATAACGTTTTCGGGGTCAGATTCTACTCTTTGAGTAACTTTGAAAAAATTAGCCACTGCTTCACGAAGTTGATATAAGCCTCTAACAGGTAAATAATCCTTCTGAAAAGCATTATCCCGTAATGCTTGTACTACCTGCTCGGGAACGGGAAATGGCGATTGACCTAATCCAAATTTGTAAACGGGTTTGCCCTCAGATTTTAATCGAGCACATTTCTCGTTTACTGCTAATGTAGCAGAAGTTTCTAAACCCCTTACATTCAGGTTTAGATTTATCTGATGTTCATCTCTTCTATTTTTAGACATATCCTACCCTAATTCATTCAATTATATATATACCTGTGTACGAAAAACTCAATAATAGTACGACGAACGAAAACCAACCGATTATCATCCGTGTCTTTCCGATGGGTGCCTCATTCTCAACGGGTGGGTGCTTTAATTTAATGAAAAATTTTGCGATTAACCCCCAAATCAGCCATCCAGTCCATCCTTGGAACAACCAAGGTGCAAAACTATAAACCGTTTCCAATGGCACGAAAAATATATCCTGTAACGATGCAATGAATCTGCTCTCTGATGGAATTGCCAAAAATTGTCGGGCAAATGCTACCAGTGACAACAAGCCGATAGCCATTAAAACATACCAGAATACTCTCGCTATCAAAAATTGATTCTTACGACCGAACATTGCATAAGAAATATGCCCGCCATCAAGCTGTCCGAGCGGCATCATGTTAAGTGTAGTGACAAACAAACCGAACCAACCTACATTCAAATACGGATAGTGATAAATTTCATTCATCGGCGGAAGAAATCCGTTGCCTGTGTAAAACCATTCAACAAGCAAAGAATAAAGTAAGGTCCCGCCGAAATGCAATCCATGCGAGGGAATTTCGCCCGCGTGGTCGGTAATGTATTCCGGATGGATTGAATAAATGAATTCAATACCAGGCAAATTGTTTATTCCGTAAATCAAGTATATTATACAGACAGCAAAACCGGCAAGAGGACCTGCAACACCTATATCGAAAAGAGCTTTTCGGCTCATAATGGGCGTTCTTGTTTTAATGACGGCACCAAAAGTTCCAAAATTGATTGTAAAAGTAAACGGAAAGGGTATGTAATAGGGTAAAGTCACATCAACACCATGAATACGCGCCGCTATATAATGTCCGAATTCATGTGCTGTCAGAAATGTCAGCATTAAAACAGCATATTCAATTCCGTAATACCAATTTGTTACTTCCCAAAATTCCTTATATGCCCATTGTGAACCTGCAATCATGCAGGTAAGAAAAGTTGCGGCAAAAAGTAAAATATGAATAAATAAGCGAAGTGATGTCATTTTAATTGTCGCATTTGTCTGGTTTTACTGTATAGTCCAACTTGAGAATGCCAATCGAAATCAGTAACCCTGTTACGATGATAATCGTAACGTAGCTAAAGTTCACAATAAATTCATAAAAGAGGTTGAAATAAATTGTATGCTCAAGAAATCGAATCAATGAGCGTTGTGTAAAGCTGAACAGTTGGACGTAAGCAATAATAAAAATTACAACGGCTACAAAATTCGGAAGCATCCTCCAAAAATTAATATACCACGAGTGTAATTGCTCTAATATTAAATCAATTGCGTTGTCCATTGCGAATTATTCGGTTTTTGGCGCTTTTTCGGGTCTCATTTGTGGGAAAAACAAAACGTCGCGTATAGATGTCTCACCCGTCATAAGCATCACAAGGCGGTCAATACCTATTCCCAGACCTGCCGTCGGAGGCATCCCGATTTCAAGTGCATATAGAAAATCCTCGTCCACAATCATGGCCTCGTCATCACCAGCGGCTCTGATTTTGGCTTGCTCTTCGAGTCTTGCCCTTTGGTCGCGTGGGTCATTTAGTTCTGAGAAACAATTCGCGATTTCGCTTCCGTTTACAAATAACTCAAAACGTTCTACCAAACCCTCGTCAGTTCGGTGCTTTTTGGCCAAAGGAGACATTTCGAGCGGATAATCAACCACAAAAGTTGGCTGTACCAAGCGATACTCAACCTTTTCACCGAAAATCAAATCCAGTATTTTCATCGGACTCATTGTCGGATCCGTTTCGATTCCCAGTTCCTTCGCAGCTGCCGTCAATTCGTCTCTTGAAAGACCTTTTAAATCCTTACCCGTGTATTCTTCGAATAAATCGAACATCTTGGCTCTACGGAAAGGCAAAGCAAAACTGATTTCATTACCGTTAATTATAACCCTTTCGGATAAATTTACTTCCCTACAAATTTGGTTTACCAGATTTTCCGTTAATTCCATCATCCAATTGTAATCTTTATATGCAACGTATATTTCCATTGCCGTAAATTCGGGATTGTGCATCTTATCCATCCCTTCGTTGCGGAAGTTTTTACTGATTTCATATACACCCTCAAATCCACCGACTATCAAACGCTTTAGATACAACTCATCGGCAATTCTCAAATAAAGCGGAATGTCCAAAGCATTATGATGAGTGACGAAAGGGCGTGCGGTGGCACCTCCGTAAATAGGTTGCAGAATCGGCGTTTCGACTTCGAGCCATCCACGACTGTCAAAAAAATGTCTCATAGTCGAAATAATTTTAGCCCGCTTTATGAATGTTTGGCGAATATCGAAGTTAACGATTAAATCTATGTAACGTTTACGATAGCGAGCTTCTTTATCGGAAAAAGCATCATGAACAATTTTATTGCCTTCTTCATCAATCTCTTCTTTGGCTACAGGCAATGGCTTAAGCGATTTTGCCAATAATTGTAGTTGTTTTACATGAATGGAAATTTCACCCGTTTTTGTCCTGAATACATAGCCTCCCACACCGATAATATCGCCTATATCAAACAAGCGCAAATTATCGTAATCATCGCCGAGTTCATCCTTTTTGAAATAAATTTGGATCTTTGCGGTACTGTCCAGAATATGACAAAATGTAGCTTTACCCATGCGGCGAAAACTCATTGCCCTGCCGGCAACTTTTACGTCAGTAAAATCTTCGGGGTTGTCGTCTTTGAAATTAGCCAAAATTTCTTGAGCATTGTGTGTTTTATCGAAAGAATAAGGATATGGTTCGACTCCTTTCGCCTCCAACAATTGAATTTCTTCGAGCCGTCTTAGTCCCGGGTCTATATGTTGTTCGGTCATAATTCAAAAAGAT